>DASWCA010000258.1:0-10031 GCA_036390355.1 Acidobacteriaceae bacterium | reverse complement strand
AGGGCGCGGGGCAAGCCATAGGCGAATTTTGGCTGCGTAGTTTTCGCGGACGTGCTGGTTGACGTATGTTGTCAGGCCCTTGCCTGCGAGAGCGAGGCGCTGCATGGCCTTAACGTGCGTCGCTCCGGGCCTGGCGGCGTTGTAGACGTAGCGGAACTTGCGGTCGGCGAACTCGAGGATGATTGCTTCCTCGGCTATCTCGTAGTTGAGGACTCCGGCGTTTGGGTTGCTGCGCTGGTAGGGAACCTTCATACGGAAGTCTCTGCAACGATTGGATGGATCTGGTTGCGTGTGGATTCGTGGATAGTGACGGATCTGCGCTGCCGGAGGGGGAATACACGACGCCACTCCGCTTCTACAAAAGTCGTATATCGAACCGTCATCAAAGATGGTTATGATGCCGACCTATGCAAAAAGCGTTCAAACTCGGATTCGCGGCTGTTCCGGCAACCTCGGATCGAAACTTCATGTGGATTTTGGAGCCGTTGACCCCGCAGGCGTACTCGCGGGCGAGGGGCGGCCTGCAAAAAAGCTGGCGCGACGGGTTGATGTCCTCGTCCGATCGCTGCGAGTTGTTCACCTTCCGGGATGCGCGGTCCACGCTGGAGAACATTCTGGCCGACCTGGAAGCGGCAGAGATCGAGCCGGATGAAGTCGAAGTGCTGGGCGACGCGGCGCTGGATTTCTAAGAAGTCAGGCGATTTGGATTATTCACATGGCCCGCCTATAGCTTGAATGATGGGCGGAATGATGGCTTGTCGGGTCGCCGAACGAAGCTCGATCGAGAACATCTCCCGTTTGTTCCTCATCTCGGTCTTTTCTCAAGTGCCTCTTGGCAGGGGTTTGCTGATTTCCCAATGGTGTCCGAAGGGATCGAGAACTCTTCCCTGCCGCCAACCGTGCTGATTGGATACGGGGCTGATCGCGGTAGCTCCGGCGGCGACGGCGCGCTCGAAGGAGTCGTCGGGATTCGGGACCACGAGGATCATGCGTGTGGTGGCGCCGCCGAGGGACTCCGGGCTGAAGTTCTTGTGTGCCGGGGATTCGTCGGCGAGCCAGAATTCGGCTCCGTCGATGGAGAGCCGGGCGACGACTTCTCCCTTGTCGTTTTCAATGCGAAAGAGCTCGGTTGCTCCAAAGGCGTTCTTGTAGAACTCAACCGCTTTGGCTCCGTTTCGGACGGAGAGCATCGGGGCGAGGGAGGTTTTCGGAGCTGATGTGTTCTGTTCGCTCATCGGGACCTCCTCCGGTCATGATAAGAGCTTCGGTCGACCGGGGGGTGGATCGATATCCAGGAATATGCGTCAAATTGAGGGTGTGCAATTACAAGACGTGTGACCACGGAGGACGAGCGATGGGGATTATTCGGACGTGCAGGCATTGTGGGCAGAAGAATCGGACAGGGCCGGGACACCTGGCGGATACGGGGCGGTGCGGGGCGTGCAAGGCTGAGTTAGGGCCGGTGGCCGAGCCGATCGCAGTGACGACGGCGGAGTTCGATGAGATTGTGACGTCGGCGAAGGTGCCGGTGCTGGTCGACTTCTGGGCGGCGTGGTGCGGGCCCTGCCGTGCGGCGGCTCCGGAGGTGGCGAGGACGGCGAAAGAGATGGCCGGGCGAGGCGTGGTGCTGAAGGTGGATACGGAGGCCGAGCCGGGACTTGCGGCGCGGTACCGGGTCCAGGGGATTCCGAACTTCATGGTGTTTGCGGGTGGGAAGGCTGTTCGGCAGCAGGCAGGGCTGGTGGGACACGATGTGATGATGGCGTGGATGCGTGAGGCGAGCGCGGTGGTGGCTTAGACCAGGGATGCGGCTGTTCCCTTCCCGGCCCACGCGTCAGATGTAGTCGCGGAAGAGTTCTTCGGAGGGCGCGGGGATGACTACGCGCGCGACCAGCATTCCCTCATGGGCTGCGGCCTGTGATCCGGCGGCTACGGCGGCCTGCACGCTGGAGACATCGCCGGCCATCAGCACGAATCCTTTGCCGCCGAGGGCCATGGCGAGGTGGATTCGGAGAAGAGTGACATTGGCGGATTTGATGGCAGCATCGGCGGCGTCGATGATGCTGGCCGCGGAGAAGGTCTCGATAACGCCGATGGAGCGGAGTTGTTTGGGATCGATGTCGACCGACATGGAGATGGCCTGGAGGACGGATGGATGGACGCGCGCAATCTGGCGGCGTTCGATGAGGGAGGCGCCAGCGGCCGCGCCACCTGCTTCGATCGCGGCGGTCACCGAGGCTACATCGCCGGAGATGGCGATAAGGAATTTGCCGGAACAGATGCTGCGCGCCAGCAGAAGCTGGATGGACGCGGCTTTCAGCATGATGTCTTCGACGAGGTAGCCGGTTGCGACACTGGAGACTTCGATGAGTCCTATTGATTGAATTTCAGCCACAGTATTCGATCCTTCCGAACTTGGTTCTATGCGTCTATTACCACCGCGTCGTGGGTGAGACGCGACACGCCACTGATGCTGGCGTGGACGCGCGCGCCGAGTTTGCCCGCTTGCGGCTCTGCCAGCACGTCGCCCGCGCGGACGCGGTCGCCAGTTTTGACGATCGGGACGGATGGGACGCCAGCGTGTTGTTTGAGCGGCAGGGTGACGCGGGTTGGTGAGAACTCATGAGGCGTGAGCGGACCGACGTTATTGAATTCGGACAGGCCCAGGCGCGAGATGAGGCGGGCCATGGGGACTCGGCGGAAGTCGGCCATGGGATGCGGCGTGACCGACTCCGGTGTGCCGGTGAAGACTAGGTTGCGCTCACGGGCTGCGGGCTTCGATTGTACGCAGACGTTCTTGGGGTCGAGGTCTTCGGGACAGGCGTATATGGTGCAGAGATTGCACTCGCAGCAGTAGAGCGTGCCGGCGATGACGGCGTCGGGAGGGCTGGTGAAGCCCAGGGATCGCATGGCAGCGTGGGGCTGAATGGGATGGCCGAGAAGATAGCGCGGGCAGAATTCGGTGCAGAAGCGGCACTGATCGCAGGCGGATCGGCCGATGCGGGCGATCTGGGGCCATTTGGCGGCGTGGCGTTCGATGAGTTTGTGTGAGGACGGCAGGACGACGATGCCGCCAGTGGTTTTTGTAACAGGCACGTCGAGGCCGGCTGCGGGGCGGGCCATCATAACTCCGCCGAGGAGCACGCTGAAGTCGGAGACAGCGGCTCCGCCGGCAGCCGCGATGACTTCGCCGATGGTGATTCCAATGGGAACGCGCAGGGTGACGGGCGTGCGGACTGCTCCGGCGACGGTGAGGTATTTGTGCGTTACCGGCTGATCGAGACCGATGTTCATCAGCGTCTCGACGTTGGAGACGAAGGCGCCGGCATCTTTGGGCAGGCCGCCAGGCGGGATGATGCGGCCGGTGACGAGATGCACGAGGACGAATTCGTCGCCAGTGGGGTACACGTCGGGGAGGGGCGCTACGCGGATGTTTTCGGGGGCCTGCTGCTCGAGCGCGGCGATGATGTCGTGATACTTCTCCTTGATTCCAATGACGCCCTGGGGTGCGCCGACCATCTCCATGGCAGCGAGCATGCCGCGAAGGAACGGCTCGGAGTGGTGGTGGAGGAGTTCCTTGTCCTTGTGGAGGAGGGGTTCGCACTCGGCGGCGTTGGCGATGACAAGCGGGACGCGCGCGCCGAGCTTGACGGCTGTGGGGAAACCTCCGCCGCCTGCACCGACGATGCCGAGTTCGGCGACGCGGGCGGGAGATGTGGCGAGAGAACCTCCGTTCAGAGGTGTGACCTGAGACACAGAGGACTTTGAAGCCATCTGGAAGAATCCTCATAGTCAGTCAGATTTCTGACTGACTATGAAGCAAAGTATCTGGGTTTGGATGGAAGTCTTTCAGTGTCGCGCATCACACCGCCTCTATGAAATGTCTTATTCCGAATATCGGCAGCACTTCCTTCAAGTATCGCGTACTGGAGATGCCGGGAGAGCACGTCCTTGGGGCGGGCCGAATTGAGCGGATCGGGCAGCCGAGTGGCGAATTCCCCGACTATGTGTCGGCGATTCGTAAGTGCATCGACGACGTGGTTGGCGCGGGCAAGGCTTTGAGCAGCTTATCGGAGATTGACGCGGTCGGATTCAAAGTGGTGCATCCGGGAGCGATGCCGGGACCTCGGCTGGTGGATGAGGAGCTATTCGCGGCGCTGGAGGAGTTTTCGTTTTTTGCGCCCGCACATAATCCACCGTACGTTGCGGCGATGCGGGCTTTCCAGGCGGAGATGCCGGGAGTGCCGCTGGTGGCTGTGTTTGAGACGACGCCATATGCGTCTTTGGACGAAGCGGCGACGACGTATGCTGTGCCGTATGAGTGGCGGACGAAGTTTGGGATTCGGCGATATGGATTTCACGGGGCCAGTCATCGGTCCGCGGGTGAACGAGTCCAGGCGCTGCTTTTGGGACCAGACCTGCGCCACATTTCGTGCCACCTGGGAGGTAGCTCGAGCGTAGCTGCATTCCGCGATGGTATCGCAATCGATACGAGCTTTGGGACTTCCCCGCAGTCGGGCCTGCCGCAGAGTAATCGCGCCGGCGATATCGATGCGTTCGCGGTGCTGTACATGATGAAGACGCTCGGCGTGGATGCGGACGAGATGGCCCGCATTCTAGGGAGCCGGTCCGGGCTGGCAGGAATCAGCGGCGGAAGCGGCGACATTCGCGATCTGGATTTGGCTGCGGCGGCAGGCGACAAGCGCGCACGGCTCGCACTGGACGTATTTGTGCGAGCAATCCGGCACTATGTGGGCGCCTTCATGCTGGAGCTTGGCGGAGTCGATGTGATTTCGTTCTCGGGCGGAATTGGCGAGAACAGCGCGGAGATACGCAATGCGGTTTGCAGGAATCTGGCGGCGTTCGGAGTGCAATTGGATGAGGACTTGAACCGGAGCGCGCCGACTGACGGAGCCATTTCAAGAGAAGGATCGCGCGTGAAGGTTCTGATTATTCCGGCAGATGAAGAGATTATTGTTGCCCGCGAAACGGTGGGCGTGGTGGAGCGGGCGAGAGTGTGCCAATCGACGTAGCTCTCCTTAAGTAAGGGCCTTGTTATGGGATGTGGTAGTTCGGTGTTTTCGAATTCGTCTGGAACGATCGATAGGTCAGTCGTCGAGCAGATCGTTCGGCAGGTCGCGCTGGAGTACCTGGGGCGGCAGGCTGGGAATAGGACGACACCGATGCTTACGGTGTTGGCATCGGCACGGCACATGCATATCTGCCGGGAAGATATGGACGTGCTGTTCGGACCGGGCACGGAGCTTACTGTCGATCGGCCACTGTTTCAGGCGGGCAACTTTGCTGCGAACGAGAAGGTGACGATCGTCGGGCCACGCAGCCGGCTGATCTCGAACCTTCGCATTCTCGGGCCGATGCGCAAGCAATCGCAGATCGAGCTTGCGTTTACCGACGCCATCAGCCTTGGGTTCGATGACATTCCGGTCCGGCTCTCGGGGAATATCGCGGGATCACCGGGGGCGATCATCATGGGGCCGAAGGGCTCGATTCAATTGAAGGAAGGGATCATTCGCGCCGCGATCCACGTGCATATGAATCCTGCGGAGGCCGCTCACTTTGGGGTCGCGCAGGGCGATCTGATGAAGCTGCGAGTTGGCGGCGCCGCCGGCGTCATGTTCAACAAGGTACATGTCCGCATCGATCCGGCTTCGCGGCTGAATGTCCACATGGACACCGATGAAGCCAATGCATGCGGCTTGCACCTCACCAAGGATATCGAACTGGTCAAGTAAGAAGTTTTTGTAGCGGCAGGAATAAGAGAGGACTCGATGAAACAAGCGCTTGGAATGATTGAAACGAAGGGTCTGGTCGCGCTGTTCGAGGCGACCGACGCGATGCTGAAGTCGGCAAATGTAACGTTTATTGGCTGGCAGACGGTTGGGTCCGGATTGGTGACCGCGTTCGTCGAAGGCGACGTGGCTGCGGTGAAGGCCTCGACCGATGCGGGCGCGGAGGCGGCGTCGCGGATTGGCGAGGTGGTCAGCGTACAGGTGATCTCGCGTCCTCACGATGAACTGCCCTCATTTGTGCAACAGTCAAGGGCTGCAGCGAAGAAAGCCGCCGTCGCATAGGCGTCGATACGAACTGCTCGAAGGAGCAGAGGAGACAAGATGAGTGAAGCAATTGGATTGATCGAAACGAAGGGCCTCGTCGGATTGGTCGAGGCGAGCGATGCGATGGTGAAGGCTGCCAGCGTGGAGTTGGTGAAGACCGTGCAGATTGGCGGAGGATTTGTAACCGCGATTGTTCGCGGAGACGTGGGTAGCGTTCGCGCGGCAGTGGATGCAGGCGCGAGTGCGGCGAAGGCCGTGGGAGAACTGGTGTCGTCGCACGTGATTGCGCGGCCGCATGACTCGCTGGTCGAAAGCATGTTGAAGTAGTCGCACAACCAACAGAGCAATTGGAATTCCTGGAGAACGAAGATGGCCAATGAAGCGATTGGAATGATTGAGACAAAAGGCCTGGTTGCACTTGTGCAGGCTACCGACGCAATGCTGAAGGCGGCGAGCGTCGAGTTCGTTGGATGGAACAAGATCGGCAGCGGGTTGTGCTCGGTGTTTGTTCAAGGCGATGTAGGCAGCGTTCGCGCCGCGGTCGATGCCGGAGCAGCGGCAGCGAAGGCGGTTGGCGAAGTGCAGAGCGTGCATGTGATCGCGCGACCGCATGGCAGCCTCGGTTCCGTATTGCCGAAATAAGTCGCTGACTGATGTTGATCTGGCATGGCGCACGAGGTGAGCCGGCATGTTTATTGCGAAGGTAATTGGCAACGTTGTTTCTACGCAGAAGAACGCGAAGTTCCTTGGGATGAAGTTGCTCCTGATTCAGCCGTATATCAGTAGACAGAGCCAGCTTGAGATCTCCGGGAGCTCCGTTGTAGCGGTCGACAGCGTAGGTGCCGGAGTGGGCGAGTGCGTTCTGTTCACGCAGGGCAGCTCGGCCCGCCTGACGCCGGCGACCAAGGATGCGCCGGTGGATGCTGTGATCGTTGGCATCGTGGATACGGTCGAAGTCGACGGTAAAGTATTGGAGAAGCCATAGATGACAGATCAGGAACAGGTGATTGCGGATATCGCGAGAGAGGTTGTCGTAAGAGTTCGGACTCAGTTGCAAGCGGCTCAGAATGGCTTCGCTTCGAGCGGCCGATCCGTGAGCGCCACGATGAATGGCGCGGCTGCGCGCGATGGCGTCTTTGCGACTGTGGACGAGGCAGCAAGCGCGGCATACGTGGCACAGAAGAGAGTTGCGGAGATGAGCCTGGAAGAGCGCGGGCACATGATCGGCATCGTTCGGAGGATATGTATCGATCGCTGTGACGAACTCGGCCGGATGGAGTTGGAAGAGAGCAAGGTGGGCCGGCTTGATCACAAGATTCAGAAGTTGAAGAACATGCGCTACGTGCTTGGCGTGGATGCCATGCGCAGCGATGCTCGAAGCGACAAGTCGGGACTGTGCATTATCGAACGCGCGCCCTGGGGCGTTATCGGGATGGTGCTTCCGGTGACGCATTCGGTGCCCACGATGGCGGCGAACGCGATCAATATCCTGGCTGGAGGCAACACCGCGGTATTTGCGCCGCACCCTTCGGCGAAGCGCGTGGCGCAGTATGCGCTGCAACTTTTCAATCGTGAAATTGAGCGGGAGTGCGGCGTAGCGAACGTCCTCGCTACAGTGATGGAGCCCAGCATTGAAGCGGCGGACGAGATCTTCCAGCATCCGAAGATCGCACTGCTGTGCGTGACCGGCGGGCCGGTTGTGGTGAAGGCGGCGGGAAAATATGGCAAGCGTGTGATTGCTGCCGGGCCGGGAAATCCCCCGGTCGTGGTCGACGAGACGGCTGATCTTAACGCTGCGGCGAAAGCAATTATCGAGGGTGCAGCGTTCGATAATAATCTGCTCTGCATCGGCGAAAAGGAAGTGTTCGTGGTCGCGTCGGTTGCGCAGGCATTTATGGGCGCGATGCGGAATGCCGGCGGCTTTGAACTGGACAAGGCGGCGATTGAACGACTGTCGCAGGCTGCATTCACGTTCGATGGCGACGGCAAGGGTTGTGCGCGGGCGCATGTGAGGAAAGAACTGGTCGGCAAAGATGTCGCGGTGCTGGCGGCTGCGGCAGGCGTCGGCGTCCCTGGGAACACACAGATTTTGTTTGGAGAGACGGATGAGGACCATCCATTTGTCGTTGAGGAACAGATGATGCCCTTTATTCCGGTGGTGCGCGTACGGGATGTGGATGCCGGCATTGCGGCGTCGCTGAAGGCGGAACACGGCTATCGGCATACGGCGATCATTCATTCCAGGAATGTTGAGAATGTCACGCGCATGGCGCGGGCGATGGATACGACGATCTTTGTCAGTAATGCTTCGTCACTGGCGTCGCTGGGGTTTGGCGGGCCAGGATATCTGAGCCACAGCATTGCGACTCCGACCGGCGAAGGCATTACAACTCCGCTGACATTTACACGCGAACGGCAACTGACCATCGGCAACGCACTGAGGATTATCTAGCTATGTTTCTCGCTCGCATCGGCGGCACTGTAGTTCCCGCGGCGAAGCACGCTACGCTTGACGGCTGCAGGTTCCTGATTGCTCAGCGGCTCGAGCCGGATGGCAGCACCAGTGCGGAGCCGCTGGTGATCATCGACTGGCTTGGAGCCGGTGACGGATCTACGGTGCTCGTATCGACGGACGGCGATATCGCGCGGGAACGATACGGCAACACGACTCCAGCACGCATGGTTGCGGCCGGGATTGTGGACCAGGTGCAGGTATCCAAGCGAACTGTGGGGGCGGCATGAGACTCGGCATTGTTCGCGGGCATATCACGCTGAGTCCGGCCGTGCCGGAGTTGCTCGGGAAGACGCTGGTCGTGCTGGAACCGATCACGATGGTGAACCTGGCGGCTAAGAACGGATTGGGTGGCGGCAAGTCTTTGGTGGCCGTGGATGCGCTTGGCGCAGCGAGAGGTCAGATCGTGGCGTTTACAGAAGGGCGCGAAGCTGCGAATCCCTTCTGGCCAAAACAAGTTCCGGTGGACGCGTATTGCACGTTGATCGTCGACTCCATCACAACCAGCAGTCAGCAAGTTCACAAATCTGAGGTGTTGCGGTGAAGAACGGCGAATTGAAGACTATGGATATTTCCGGTCAGAATGTTCTGGGGATGCGCGATGCACAGGGCGCGCTGGCGACTGGGGTGACCCATGTACAAATCGGAGAGCGGTGCGTGGTGACGCCTTCGGCTCGCGACTTTCTGCGGCAACATGATATCGAGTTAGTGAAGGGCGGAAGCGCGGCAGTTGCGACTCCCCGCCAGAATGGTGCAGGCAACGGCGTGCAGCCAACTCGTAGCGCAGCGAATCCGCGGCTTTTCTCCACGCCGGAGGCTGAGGCGATCAAGCTGGAAATCTGCGCGGTTGGACGCAAGTTGTGGAACCGCCAGTATGTGGATGGGAATGGCGGCAATATCTCGTATCGCATTGGGCCGAATGAGGTGATCTGCACGCCGACGCTGGTGAGCAAGTTTGATCTGACGCCGGAAGACCTGTGCCTGGTCGATCTCGACGGCAACCAAGTCGCGGGGATCAAGCCCCGTACGAGCGAAATCTTTCTGCACCTGGAGATCTACAAGGCTGTGCCGGAAGCGAAAGCTACGGTCCATTGCCATCCGCCGCATGCAACGGCTTATGCGATCACTGGACGCGTCCCGCCGAGCCGGGTCATTCCCGAGTTCGAGGTGTTTGTCGGCAAGGTCGCCGTGTCGCCGTATGAGACACCGGGGACAGCCGCCTTCGCACAGACCGTGCTGCCTTATGTAAAGCAGCACAATACGGTGCTTCTCACCAACCACGGCATTGTCTGTTGGGCGGACACTGTGACTCACGCCGAGTGGTATGCGGAGGTAGTCGACACCTATTGCTGGACGCTGATGCTGGCGTCGCAGTTGGGAGTTCCGATCTCGCAGATTTCCGAAAAGCACACAGCCGACCTGCTGAATATCAAGAAGACGCTTGG
>DASWCA010000257.1:0-11062 GCA_036390355.1 Acidobacteriaceae bacterium | reverse complement strand
GGCAGCGGCGGCAATGCACTGGCCAGCTTCCTGCTCGGCAGCATGCGCCGCTTCCAGCAGGGCGCGGGCGAGTTCAAGGACAATCGCAATTACTACTACACCTTCTATGTGCAGGATGACTTCCACGTCTCACACAAACTCACCCTCAACCTCGGCCTGCGCTACGAGCCGTTTATCCCGTGGTACGAGACCAAGGGACGCGTCGAGCAATTCCGCGCTGAGAATTATGTGAACGGAATCAAGTCCAAGCAATTCCCCAACGCTCCCGCGGGACTGCTCTTCCCCGGCGATGCAGGCCTGCCGAAGTATGGCGTCACCGCGTCGTATCTCAACTTCTCGCCGCGCATAGGTTTTGCGTACGACATCCACGGTGACGGCAAGACCAGCATCCGCGGCGGCTATGGCATCTTTTTCGACTCGCAGCAGGTCGGCATCGAAAACAACCGCTTCGTCGACGTCTCGCCGTTCAGCCTGCAGGTCGACGTCACCACGCCGCTCGGCCCGCTCTCGAATCCGTACCAGGGCATGACCAACCCGTTCCCGCCGGCGGCATCGCCATCGCCCAGCTTCGTCTTCCCGACGCCGGTGCTGGTCGTAACGTACGATCCGCGCGCCAACTCACGCATGGATGCGCCGGTCACCTATAACTACAACCTCACCGTGGAGCACCAGTTTGCACAGGGATTCCTTGGCCGCGCCGCCTACGTCGGCTCGCAGTCTCGCCATCAGACCGAGACCGCGGAACTTAATCCCGCGATCTATTACCCAGGCAACACAGCGAGCACGGATCAGCGCCGCGCGTTCAACGGCCTGCCGCTGGGCACCGTGCCCACACCCACCACCGCGCGAACCCAGTACGGCAGCATCGGCCAGGGCACGCAGGACCTCAACGGCAACTACACCTCGCTGCAGCTCACCGCGCAGCGCCGCATGAAGACGCTCACGCTGCTCGCCAACTACACGTACTCGAAGGCGCTCGACGACGTGCCCAACGGACAGGGCAACGCCGGCGTCGCCGCGCAGAGCCTGTCGCCGCTGCCCATTACCAATCCGCTGCGGCACAGGTTCGACTACGGCCGTTCGGACTTCGACCGCCGCCACATTGCGACCATCTCCTACGTCTGGGATTTGCCCACCTTCGCCAAGAGCAACCTGCTGATGCGCGAGACCGCGGGCGGATGGCAGCTTACCGGAATCGTCCGGCGGCAATCCGGCCAGGGATTTACCGCCACCGCCGGAACTGACCGCTCGCAGACCGGCCTCGGCACCGACCGCGCCCAGCAGATCGCGGCCAACCCCTACGGCGGCAGCGCCTGCGGAACCAACCTCATCTGCGTCAGCTATCTCAACCCAGCCTCGTTCGTCACTTCGTACACGACCGCCAACTATCCCCTGGGAACCTACGGCAACACCGGCAAGAACGCCTTCAACGGCCCCGCCTTCATGGGCTGGGATGTAGGCGCGCTCAAGAACTTCGCGCTGATGCCGGAAGACCGCGTCCGCCTGCAGTTCCACGCCGAGTTCTTCAACGTCCTCAACCACACCAACTACAGCAACCCGACGTCAGCGGCCAACTCGGGCAACTTCGGCAAGATCCTCGGCGCGCAGGATCCGCGCATCGGGCAGCTCGCGCTGAAGGTCATCTTCTAACGGGCGCAAACCGTCGCGATGAGCCTGCGATGATTAGGGTACCCGGCTAATGAATGGCAATGCCGCCGTGACCGCTCCAGCCGCTTGGCGTGAAGGTGATCAGCGGCGGATCCTGCCCGGAGGCGGTAGAGGAGAACTTCAGGATCATAGGGACTCCCGGGGTGGTGACGATCGAGCCATTGACAGAGTGGATCGTACCGTTGGTGGCGACGTAGATGTTACCGGGGGAATCCAGGGCAATCCCTATTAGATTGTCGAAGCCGGTCGCGATGGTTCGGATTGGGGCATCCGTGCCACTGGCGGTGGGGCTGAAGACCGCGACCCCGGTTCCCATGTCCGTAGTGGGGTCGCCCGGCTTATACGAACTCGGATTGGTCGGATTATGCAACCCGGTGTAGAGATTGGCTGCGGCGTCGGTCGCTAGACAGCAGGTGGTCACATTCAGAAAACGGTCGGCGGGTGTGTTGCCATTGGCGGCTGGGCCGAGGACAACAGTGCCGCCGGGGTCGTTGCCGGCGTAGAGATTGCCCGCGCTGTCTGTGGTGAGGACGCCCGGGATGTGCAGTTTTGTGAGGTTGCCGAAGATGTAGCGCGAAGGGAAAGCGGTTCCGTTGGCGCTGCTGTTGAAGACGACGACCTCGCTGTAGAAGAGGGAGACGTAGATGTTGCCTGAGGAATCGACGGCCAGCCCCTGGATGTTGTCGATCAAGACGCCCGCGCTCGGGGCTGGAACGATGGCGCGAATCGGCACCGCCGCACCCGTGGCGTCGGCGGCGTATTCGCGGATGTCGGATCCAGTGACGACGTAGATGTTGCCGGAGGTGTCAACTGCGATGTCGTTTATGACGCCGGGGAACGGACCGACGGTATTGATCGGGGAGACGGTACCCGAACTGCCAGTTGGATACTCGAGGATCGATGCCATGGTTGCAGGGAACGGACCCTCGGCGACATACAGAAGTGGCATGCCACCTGGCGGCTGAAAGGTCGGTCCGGCGGAAACGGGTGCAATGGGGTTGACGGCGCACCCCGCAAGGGCGAAGAGGCAAGCGGATGCGAGTCCAACGACATGCTGCCGGCGTTGTTTCATGGGAGTCTCTTAGAGCCGATAGAGCGGCCCCAGATTAGAAGCCATGCGTGGCCTGAACGGTTGTCCGCGAAAACGCAGTCTTCGGTGGCTGAAGCCCGCTGCTACTCCGAAGAAAGCTTCTTTCAGCTATTGTGGAACTGGTCCGAAAGTGCAGGTTCGGCGGCGGAGGGATGTGGATGTTGCACAGACGTAAGTTGGCGATTGCGCTGAGCGTGATTCTGGCAGCGGGAGCTGCGGCGGCGCAGGATGTGCAGGAGTTGCCCGGCGCGACGCGAGTGACGCGGACGGCTGAGACGGACGTGGAGGGACTGGTCAGGCGGGACGCGAACACCGTGGCGTTTGCCGTCCCGGACAAGACAGACTCGGCGATCGCCGCGCTGATGGTGCATGACTTCGCGTTCAACGGCGAACCGATCACCACCGACAAACTGCATCTGCGCCAGGTTGCGCCGGGAGTTGTGGAGATTACGAGCATCGCGTGGGAGGTCGGCTACTGGCGCTTCCTGGTGCGCGATGCGGCCAGCTACTACGGCCTGGGCGAACGCTTCGACACGCTCGATCACGCGCACACGGTGGTGAAGAATCTCTCCATGGACAACGCCGGCGTGAAGGGCACGTCGACTTACAAACCGATTCCGTTCTTCATGAGCACGACCGGATACGGCATGTGGCTGGATACGACCGGCGAGGCGACCTTCGACTTGAACGCGAGCGATCGCGACGAGATTGTCGTGGACGCGACGACGGCGAAGTTGCGTATCGTGCTGTTCACAGGCCCCGGGTTTCCGGGCATTCTGGACAAGTTCACGGCGCAGGCGGGGCGCGCGGTTGTGCCTCCGTATTGGGCATTCGCTCCGTGGAAGGCGCGCGACTATCACCAGAACGATGCGCAGGTGAAGGAGGATGTGGACAAGACCCGCGAGCTCGGGCTACCGGCGAGCGTGATCCTGATCGACTCTCCGTGGACCTCCGCGTACAACGACTACAAGTTCAATCCCAAGCAGTTTAGCGACGCGCCGGGAATGGTGAAGTACATTCACGCGCAGGGTTACAAGCTGGTGCTGTGGCACACCTCGTGGATTAATTCGAAGAGCGATCCTCCGAAGGAGGCGGGATTCGCGGGGAAGATGTCGCCGCTGTCGGACAACTATCAGTTCGCCGCGGACCTGGGCCTGTTCGTGAAGAATCGCAATGGAACTCCGTACGTCGGCCGCTGGTGGAAGGGGCAGGGGTCGATGATCGACTTCACCTATCCGAAGGCGAAGGAGTGGTGGCAGGACCAGGTCCGGCAGGCAATCGCGGCCGGCGCGGACGGCTTCAAGGACGACGACGCCGAGGGCAACTTCTTCGGCGCGGACGTGAAGTTTGCCGACGGGACCGATCCGCGCGTGATGCGCAATCGATACGGCGTGCTCTACAACAACGCGATGGAAGAGCTGATCCAGAAGGACCTGAAGGGCAATGGCGTCCTGTTCGCGCGCAGCGTGACGGTGGGCGCGAATGGCATCGGCTTCCTGTGGGGCGGGGACAACGAGGCGAGTTTCTCTCCGCTGAACGGGTTGCCGACGGTCGTGACCGCGGGGCTCGGCGCCGGGATGAGCGGGATGCCGTTGTGGGCAGCGGATCTCGGCGGATATCTGGGCACGGCCGACACTCCGAATGCGCGGCTGCTGGAACGGTGGACGGAGTACGCGGCATTCTCTCCGGTGATGGAGGTGATGTCGAGCAAGAACATCTCGCCGTGGAACTTCGATGCGGACAGCAAGGGCTTCGACGCGAATGGGCCGTCGGGCAGCCTGCCCGCCAACCATCCCGCGCTGGATGTGTATCGCAAGTACGCGGTGCTGCACATGAGCCTGTTTCCGTATCGCTACGCGGCGGCGCAGGAGGCAGCGAAGACCGGCATGCCCATTCTGCGCGCGCTGGTGCTGAACTATCAGGACGATCCGCGGGCGCGCACGGCGAAGGATGAGTACATGTTCGGGCCGGACTTTCTGGTCGCTCCGGTGATCGATGAGGGGACGCAGCGCCCGGTGTATCTGCCGCCGGGCAACTGGATCGATTACTGGACGGGCAAGGCGTTCGCGGGCGGCGAGGTCGTGGTTGCCGACGCGCCGCTGGATTCGATTCCGGTGTGGGTGCGCGCCGGAGCGGTGGTGCCGAAGATTCCCGAAGACGTGATGACGCTCGTGCCTTCTTCCGAGAGCGGCAATACTTCGGTGAAGTCGCTGGACGACCGGAGGGTGTACGAGGTGGTCGGCGATGCGGGCGCACCAGGTTCGGGCGACAGCAAGATCACCGACTTTGAGGGCCGCACGGTTGCGCGCGCGGGGAATTCGCTGAAGATCTCGGGCAGCGTGGCTCGGGTGACGGTGCGTTGGCGCTTCGGCAACATTGCCAGCGCGTCGGTGAACGGCGCTCCGGCAACGGTCGAGACGGGCGCCGACGGACCGTTTGTCGAGTTCAGCCATTCCGGCGAGAGTTCGATCCAGTGGACGGAGGGCGCTCTGCAGCAGCCTGTGGTCGCGCCTCCTCCCGTCGTCGCGCCGCCACCGCCACCGCCCCCTCCCGCGGCCGCGAAGGCTGCTCCAGCAAAGCGGAAGGCGGCGGCGACTCATCATCGGCGACGGAGGAAGAAGAAGTAAGAGGGGAAGTAAAGGAAGTTGCCAGGTCTACGGAAGCTGTACGTTATGCCTCTGGGTCGTAAGCGCTCGCTTTTATCCCGAACGCAAGTATTGGGCATCCGCCGGAAGCTCGATTTTCCAGCTTCAGGATGAGTTTGCCCATATGCGTCGTGGATTGTCCGTACGAAGCTCCACGTCCTAGTTCATTGAAGATCATTTGCAGTTCGCTTGCGCGGGTAATGATCGCCCAATGCTCAAGACGTTCAGTTCGAAAGCTATCTTCCTTCGAGCCTGACTTCGGCGTAGTCCCTGGCTTGCTCGGCTGTTACGGTCGAAAAGGATGGCACTGTCAGCCCGAGCCGTCGCGCCGCTCCTTCGAAATCTTCAGGGAGTAGTTCCCGGCTTAGGTCGTGCCATGAGACTGGACTGGATTCCAGATGACACGTTGGACATCTGTCGTTGCATATGCACGACCATTCGTCCATCCACGCTGTTGAGCATGTCGGGCACACATGGCTTTTCTCATACCATCTGACTTGAGTCACTGGATCGTTGTCCTTTGAATGAATTTGTATAGCCCTCGCGCCTCGAATTGTATTATTCCGGCGTCCCGAAGAACTTGAAGTTGCTGTCTGATTTTGGGACGCACATTGTTGTTTCGCGGATACAGTTTGGCGAGGTGTGCTTCGAAATAGTATGCGTCGTTCAGAGAAAAACACTCGCCCGGGAGTTGACGTAGGAGATTGAGCAAGGATGCCGCCCAGCCTCTTCGCTCCGCCGGCATTTTCGAGAGAAATTGAAGGCGCGCAAAAGCAGTTCGCGGGGTCTCCCGCGCGTGAACATTGCCAGCGATCACAAGAGGTATACGACCTTCGATGGCAATCTTCGGCAGGATGATGTTGCAGCCTATCCAACCGGCTCTGCGGGCCGTTGGGCCGAGTGCTCTTCGTTCTTCAATGCAGTCTTGAGTGATCAGGGAATGGTGAACGACGGTCAAGGCTTGTACTTCCCAAGCAGAGGAATACTCCAGCAGAAGGAAACTGGGTGTGCGACCTTCACGAATAGTTGCCATCATCGCCGAGAAGGCTCCATCCGGTATTCTGTTTCCAAATCGACCGCGTGTGCTCTTCAGTTCGTATCCGTGAGCGCACTGGGGGCAGATGAAATCTTTGGTTCTGGTGTTGGCGAGGGTTGGTAAGAGCTTGTCGGATTCGCAGGCGAGGCAGTAGCCATTCCTCACAACCCAGGCTTCGCTGACGACGCGTGCCCTTTGGGAGTTGCTGGTGTAACTCGCTATCAGCGACGCGTTGTCCCAAGTATCAATTACCGAAGTTTAGCTCGTCTGCGAGGATTGGGCGTTCAAGGAATCGCGAATATGTTCCTATTTGTCATGTGCAAAATAGGCTCGTTATTTTCTGCGTTGCTGGGATGACTGCTCCCCACTAGGCTTTCGGTCATTGGATAGTTAGCTAGAATCGATCCGTGAACGTTGGGGCCGATTGCGATTCAGAAGGGAGTGCCCGGGGATGTTTGAGAGGTACACCGAGAGAGCGCGCCGCGTGATCTTCTTCGCGAGGTATGAGGCAAGCCAGTTCGGCTCGCCCAATAT
This sequence comes from Acidobacteriaceae bacterium, assembly GCA_036390355.1. GTDB lineage: Bacteria > Acidobacteriota > Terriglobia > Terriglobales > Acidobacteriaceae > Edaphobacter. The sequence goes on along the minus strand of DASWCA010000257.1, from coordinate 4,089 downwards.
CGAGAGCGAACATATGCTGCTGGGCTTGTTACGCGAGGAAGTGATTTCGCGATGGGGAGCGTACCCGTACAGTTCGTAAAATAGAGCGCAATAAAATCAGAGAGATAGTGCCGCGCGGTTGTGCCGTCCGTCGTCGCGGCCCAGCGTTTCCATGCAGACTCACGGGGCGTTGGCGCATCGAATGATTAAGCAGGAGGTAAGGCAAATGAGAAGAAGAGTTGGAATCTCATCGCTGGCGCTGCTGGCATTCGGTTTGAGCGCCTATGGGCAGAATCAATCGGCTTCGCCGGAAAATCAGGCTCCGGATCAGGCTCCCAATCAGCCCGCTGCCACTACGCAGTCCGCGCCGCAGAAACAGGGTCGAAGCGCCGGCGGCGATATCGGAAGTGGAAGCGGAGACATCGGCAAAGGTGCAGGCAAGGGTGCAGGCAATCTTGCCAAGGGCACCGGCAAGGGCGCCGGCGACCTGGTAACGCTTCATCCCATCAACGCCGCCGGAGACGTTGGCAAAGGCGGAGCGTCCGCGGGTAAGAACGTCGCGGTCGGCACGGCGAAAGGAACCGGGAAGATCGTCAAGGGTACGGGCAAGGCGATCAAGAAGGTTTTCTAGAGTCAGGTTCGAGGTTCGAGGGCATACCCCAGGGGCTGAAGCCCCTGGGCAGGAGCGCAGGGAGAGGCCAAGCCTGAAGGCTTGGCTTACCTAGAAGCTTTCGACGCTGAAGGACTTTCGAGGGAGTGCGAGTGATCATTTGGATGCGGCGAACGAATGATGTATTTGCTTAAGGGAGGAAGGGCACGACAATAGCCATACTTTTTCAAAAATCTGGGGGCGGAGGGTACTGATTATGCCATCTACTCAAGAGTTTGAGGAGCTGTATGGTGTTACCGAAGAGCGGGCTCTTAACTTCTGGGCGTCCAATCTCCACGACGCGATAGGCAGCGAGCGGTGGTCCCGGATTCGGGATTCCACGGGAGTCTATCTCGCCAGCGTGCTCGGTCATTTTTGCCTGCAGTCGATGGACCGGCTGGCGGTCCTTTCTCCGGACTACAATCCGGGCGAGACGGAGTTCCGGCAATTCGCGGATCTGACCCAGATCGCCGAACTGATGATGCGGCAGCTGACCAGCGCGAAGAATCCTCAGTGGATGGAGTCGGCCGGCGCGCACATTCTCTTGTACGCGGGATTCTTCCAAAGCCAGAATAAGAACCGGCACAACATTGATTTCTTCGCAGCCATGGGCCGGGAATGCTATCTGATGGCGGCCGTGGGCAAGCGGGAGAAGATGATGAAGCTGATCGCGGCGGGGTTCGATCAGTACCTCTTCCATCTGGCCAGCCTCCATCAGCATCTGCAGGAGAGCAGATACTTGATCAGGATGGATAGCTAGATTTCCTTTTCGCGCGGAGCGTCGGCACGAGTCTAGATTAGGCGGCTCGCTCCATCGCTGCCTTGTCCGCCAGCCGGTTGGCCAGCCTGGTGTGGACCAGGTCGAACGTCCGCGCATGCTGTTCCGTACGTTGCGCCGGAAAGCACGGACAGAATCGCCACCCTTCTTTGGCCATTCGCGAAGCAATCATTTTGGCGCGGGCGTCGCGGTCGTTGGAGGGGTCTCTGCCTCCAGGAATTTCGTTGAATGCATCGGTTACGGCGTCAAAGACATCGTCGGGGACACAGTCGCAGCTTTCTCCTTGACAGGTTAGCATCGTCGTCAGCGGGTCTGGTTGCATGGCTGAATCCTTTCAGTTTTAGTTGTGACATTTTGGGGTTGGATGCAGGTTGCGGCGTGGGGTTTCCCTGGAAATCTCTCGGAAGACCTGAGGGGTGTAGTTTATGAGGTATGAAATGGATTGCGGCTCTGGCGGGAGCGGTGGCGGGCTACTACTTTGTCGTCATTCCTTCGTGCAACTGGTTTTGGCCGGAGAGCAATTTATGCGGAATATTGTTCCCGTTTGGCATGGCGGCGGGGGCGGGGGCGGGTTACTGGATTGCGGATCGGCTTAGAGGAAGGGGTTCCGGACGGTGACGGAGCCGAACTGCTGGCCGTGCTGGAGGTCTTCGGAGTAGAGGACGGAGCAGCCAGCCTGTTGGGCGGCGGAGACGATGAGACTGTCGTACCAGCTCAGGCGGTAACGGTCCTGAATGCGGATGGCGTCGGAGATGAGTGCGAAGGAGGAGGGGATAATCTGCAAGGGCCGGAAGACATCCTGCAGGATGACTTGCGCGTCTTCAAGGCCAATTTTGGTTGCCGCTTTGACGAGGGCGAAGTTGAAGAACTCCTGGATGACCTGATAGCTGATGATCGCACTGCCTTCGATGGTGTGCTCGCGGATCAGATCGGACGCCGTTGTCTGCTTTCTGTTGTCTCGGGGGTCATAGGCGTAGATGAAGATGTTGCTGTCGAAAAATGCCCTACCGCTCATTCAGCTCTTCCCTTGTGTACTTGCGGTCGGCGCGCAGGTACTTGGTGCGTTCCATGGCCTCATCGAAGCGGCGCGCGCGCGCTTCGCGGCCGGCAAACTGCTCAAGCCACTCGCGGAAGGCGGCGTTGAGGGTAGTGTGCTGGTCGGCCGCAGCCTTGCGGGCTTGCTCGATCAGGTTCTCGTCGGCGCTGAGGGTAATGTTCTTCACGAGGATAGTGTACACGAATGTAGTGTAACTCGGAAACGAGGTGGCCAGGGCCACGGCTCGCGTATGCGCCGCTCTTGCGGTAACCGCGAATGACGCGTTGGGTCATCACGAATTGACAGACGTCAGGATACTGCGGGCAGCGGGCTCGATACCGTACCCTTTCCGATGGAGTTGGAAAGGATAGAACCCGGCGGTCTACATCCCACACATCGCAAGGGCGCGATGGATGGGGCACCGGAGCTTTTTGTGGCGAAAACAAACGCGATGGGCTTAGCGGCGGTTGAGGCCCAACAGCGACAAGAAGAAGCTGGCGAAGATGGCCTCTACCCCGAGCATGATCAGCGTGGCCGACGGCAGGGTCAGGCGGAGCATGCGTGTTGGCGACAGGTTGCCGAAGCCGGCGGCGTGCCACAGGTACATCGCGTAGGCAAAGATTCCCGCGCCGAGCAGCAGCAGGAACGCGCCAAAGAGCACCCCGGTTTCGAGCGTGATGACTTTGAGCAGGCGCTCGAATTGCGGGTTGGGCGGCAGAAATCCTTCCTGCGTTCCGAAGACTTTCGCCGACACAGCGAAGACCGTGATGTGCGCTCCGATCAGCACCAGTCCCAGCGCGTAGGTGAGGCTGTCGACGTCCAGCGTGTGGCCGCCGGGAATGGGCAACGGCCCCGGCAGAAGCAGCAGCGACAGAACGAACCCGACCGCAAACGTGATCAGCCCGGGATAGAAGAAGAGCCAGCGCGGGCTATACAGCAGCAGGAACCGCAGATGGCGCCAGCCGTCTCGCCAGGAGCGGAGGTGGGGCGGGCGGGATCGGCCGTCCGGCGAGAGCGTCGTCGGAACCTCGGTGAGGCGGAGTTTCGCGAGCGACGCCTTGACGACCATCTCGGAGGCGAATTCCATGCCCGTGGTGCGCAGATTGAGCCCGAGAATCGCGTCGCGGCGGAAAGCGCGCAGACCGCAGTGGAAGTCGCGGACGGGGATCGAGAAGAAGACGCGGCCAATGGTCGACAGCACCGGGTTGCCGAGATACCGGTGCAGCGGCGGCATAGCTCCGGGCTCGATTGCGCCGCTGAAGCGGTTGCCCATCACCAGGTCGTAGCCTTCGTCCAGCTTGGGCAGGAAGCGCGGCAAATGCTCGAAGTGGTAGCTGGCGTCGGCGTCGGCCATCATGACGTACTTGCCGCGTGCAGCTTCGATTCCGGCGATAAGGGCGGCGCCGTATCCGCGGGTGGGGACGTTGACGACGCGCGCGCCTTCGGCTTCGGCGATGGCCTGCGAGCCGTCGGTACTGCCGTTATCTGCGACGACGACTTCGCCGTTGACGTTTGAGTCCTTGATTGCCTCGACGGCCTGGCGGACGCAGAATGCCAGCGTCTCGGCCTCATTCAGGCAAGGCATGAGGATTGTGAGGTCGAGCGAGGGCATGGGGAGATGGTAACAAAGCGGTTGCTGGTTGTTGG
>DASWCA010000256.1:0-15151 GCA_036390355.1 Acidobacteriaceae bacterium | reverse complement strand
CCCGGCGGCCGTCCAACGTTTGCCTATACACCGAGGTCGAGCAGCAGCACTTCCGTCAAGAACACGCTGGCCAGTGCATTGGGCAAAGTCCTGATTCGCGAGCAGCTCGCCCACCGCGGAGTGGTGGCCGCCGATGCCGATACCATGCTGCAACCGGTGGAGGTCGTTGCCTCCCATGGCTCGCGCAGTGATGACCGGGAGTCGGCAGAGATCAGTGTGTCCGTGCTCTTCTTCGTCATGTACCTGGTGATCATGCTCTATGGAATGAATGTGGCGCGATCCATCATCGAAGAGAAGACATCGCGCATATTTGAGGTCATGCTGGCCACCGTACGCCCCGAGGCGATGATGGCGGGCAAGATCATCGGTGTCGGTTCGGTCGGCCTGACCCAGGTAGGTATCTGGCTTGGGGCAGTTCTACTGCTAGCCGCCACATCGGTTGCGGTGCATCTTGGCGGAGATACGATTCACATGTCGCTTAGCGCGGCGCAGGTCATCTTTTTCTTTGTCTACTTCATTCTGGGTTATCTGTTCTACGCGTCGATCGCCGCGGCACTTGGCGCGATGACAAACTCAGAGCAGGAGCTGCAGCAGCTCAACATGTTCCTGGTGCTTCCACTGCTGTTCTGCTTCGTTATGCTAGGGACGCTCTTGACTACTCCCGACAGCACGCTCGCGCGCGTTCTGGCGCTAGTCCCGCCGTTTACACCGCTGCTCATGTACTTTCGCGTCTCACTCGGAAATCCCGCAGTATGGGAGGTCGCGCTCTCGCTCCTGCTCACCTCGATCAGTATTTGCGCCATTATCTGGGTCACCAGCCGCATCTACCGTATTGGAGTACTGATGTACGGCAAGCGGCCGAGTATTCCGGAGATCCTCCGCTGGCTGAAATACAGCTAGTCTGATTCTTCGGAGAATTGGCCATCGCGGGTCTCGATCCTCCGCCTCTCAGCACACCCGTACAACGTCAATGCCGAGCAGCTTTCCGAGCTTTTCCAGCTTGTCCCCGACATGCCCCAGTCCCACCGCGCAGTGGTGGGCAGGAGCCTGTTCGTTCCAGCGCTGAATGAATCCTCGTGCGCCGATGGGGAAGCGGTAGCGGCTGTTCGTGTTCCCGATTTCGAGGATCGGCCCAGGGACTGTCTCGCCCTGCGCGACCAGCAGCTTGAAACTTCCGCGCCCATTCTCCACGACAGACAGTAGTGTGACCGGGCCGATCTTAACGCTCATCTCGACCGAAAGCCCGCGGCCCACCTTGCCGTGGTATACCTGTAGCGGCTTCACTTTGGTGCGGCCCTCGGCAATGCCGGAGTGGCCCGGCCCGTCGTGCCCCATCAGCACGACATCGTCCTTGAAGTCGACGGCGTAATACTCGGTAAACGAGCCGCCGGCGCCAAGCGAGTCCATGATCTTCATCGCGAGCACATTCTTGACCTCGTACTCGCCTGCGACGGGGATGCCGCGCCGTGTCAGCATCGACGTTCCCAGGATGATCGATGTGATTGTGTCCTCGTTCATCGCGCAGCCGGTCCCGTTGTAGAAGTACGCCATCGCGCCCAGCGAGTGCCGTGCGACCATCTCGTCGAGCGCCGCCGCGGTGCGCGCCGCCCGCGTAAGTTCTTCCGGCGAGCAGTCCGGCTGCACATCGAACTCGGTCTGGAACGCCTCCAGTTTCAATGCGAGCGCAGCGCTTGTTACCTCCTCGCGCAGTGCGCCCAGTTCGTCGATCTCCATCATTTCGAGATGCGTGCCGAATACGCTCGATACTGCTGTGAGGTCGGTCGCGATGTCGAGCATCCCACCATAGTAGTGGCCCATCAGTCCGAGCCGCATGTGGCTCAGTGTCTCGACTACCTGCGCCGCTTGCATCCAGTCCTCAATCTCCTGCCAGCATTGCGGGTCGCCCTCCAGCACGCCGGTTACCTGGTGGAACGGAATGCCCGCGCGCGCGAAGACGTTGGCGATCTCCGGCACGGGACAGGCCGAGCAGAAAGCAAGCCAGTCGCCAGTCATCGCGGTGCGATCTGGTAGGGAATTGAAGCGGGCATAATCGATCGCAGCTTCCGGCTGAAGGTTGAGCACCAGCACCGGCGCCTTGCAGCGGCGCACGACCGGCAACACGGTGGACGAGAGCGCGTAAGTGGTCACGTAGAGCACAAGCAGGTCGACATCCTGCCGCCGCGCCTCATGCCCGACGGCGAACGCCCGCTCCGGGGAGTCCACCAGGCCGAAGTTCACGATCTCCCGGCCAGGGCCGGCGAGTCGTTCGGCTACCTGGGCGACGTATCCCTTCAGTCGTTCTTCAAGCCCCTGGAACTGGCTCCAATAGGCTTCGAGTCCGATCCCGAACAGCCCTACCCGCAACGTTCCGTCTTCTGCCATCCCTATCCTCTTGCTGAGCTTCGTATGGTCGAAGCCTGCCGCGAGAATATCCTACTCTGCGCGCCCGGCGGAGCGGTCAGCTAGAATGCGGAGGCAGCGATTTCACTTGGAATCGCAACAGGAGAAAACATCGTGAGTGTAGTGGCAGGGGTCGACTTTGGCACGCTAAGCGTGCGCATCTCCATCTTCGACAAGGAGCGGGGCAAGCTGGGGTCCGCTGTCGCCGAATATCCGCTGCACAGCTCCGCGTCCGACCCGCACCTCAAAACGCAGAGCCACGACGACCAGATGAACGCGCTTGTCCGCGCCATGCACGAGGCCGTCCGCGTCAGCGGCATCGACGGCAAGGAGATCAAGTCGATTGCGCTGGATACGACCGGATCGAGCGTTATTGTCGTCGGCGAAGGCCTGGTTCCGCTGGGCGAGTACTACCTCTGGTGCGATCATCGTGCGGCCGGCGAGGCAGCTGAGATCACACGCGCCGCGCACGTCTTCCACGGCGGCTCGGGCTTCGAGGGCATCGACTGGTGCGGCGGTGTCTACTCGTCGGAGTGGGGCTGGTCGAAGCTGCTGCACTGGCTCCGCCACAATCCAGAGCTGCGGCCGAAGTTCGTCACGGCGCTGGAGCACTGCGACATGGTTGCCGCGACCCTGTGCGGCATCACCGACCCCAACGAGATTCCGCGCAGCATCTGCGCCATGGGCCACAAGTGGATGTGGAACCCGCGCTGGGGAGGCCTGCCGCCGGAGGAGTTTCTGACAGCGGTCGATCCGCTCCTCGCCGGCGTGCGCGACAAGATTACTGGCAGATACAACACGTCGGACAAGATCGCTGGCCAACTCTCCGCAACATGGGCGGAGGCGCTCGGCCTGTCCCCGGGTATTCCCATCCCCACCGGCGCGTTCGACGCGCATTGGGACGCCATCGGCGCGAACATCCGGCTCGGCGACGTGGTCAACGTGATCGGCACATCCACGTGCATCATCGGTCTCAGCGATAAGCAGACGCTGGTGCCTGGGGTCTGCGGAGTCGTCCCCGGTTCGGTCTATCCCGATCGCGTCGGCATTGAGGCCGGCATGTCGGCTGTGGGCGACGTCTTCGCCGCCATCGCCAAGCGGGCTGGATCCACAGTCGCGGAGTTATCGGAGGCAGGCGAGCACTTGAAGGCTGGGCAAACCGGTCTGCTCCGCCTGACCTGGGACAATGGCGATCGTACGGTTCTGGTCAACCCCGCGCTGGGGGGCGTCACCTTCGGCTGGAACCTGCACCACACCGCTGCCGACGAGCTCTTCGCCGCCGTCGAAGGTTCCGCGCTGCATACACGCATCATCTTCAATCGCATGGAAGAGAATGGCGCGCCGATTCGCCGCGTCATCAACGGAGGAGGCATCCCCAAGAAGAACGCGAGGCTGAACCAGATTTATGCCAACGTCCTGCGGAAGCCCGTGCTGGTGCCGGAAGGCGACGTCACTTCGTTAGGTTCGGTCATCTTCGCGTTCGTGGCGGCCGGCGACTTCAAGTCGATCGAAGCAGCGCAGGACGCGCTATGCCCGCCATTCAAGACGTTTTCACCCGAGCCGGCCGAGGCTGCGCGCTATGACCGGCTCTTTAAACTATTTCGCGACGCCTACTTCGCGCTGGGCGCGGGCGATGCGAAGCCTGCGTCACTCGGCCACATTCTGCCCGAACTACAGGCGATCCGGCGCGACGCCGCAAACTAGACGCTGCGATGTTTCAGATGGCGTTTAACATCGCGCGCACCGTGAAAGATCGCATGGATGACGATGGGCGACCGATCCCGCTGGTAGACGATCAGGTAGGGATCGAGGGTGAAGAAGTGGAGCGGGAGCGGGGTCAGGTCTGCACGACTATGTCCCTGCCCGGGATAAGCTGCCAGCGACTCGAACTTTGCAAAGAACTCGTCCTCGATGCGAAGCGTGGTGTCCTCTCCCGCATGCTCGGCGAGATAAGCGATGATCTCGCGAAGGTCGGTTGTGGCTGATGCGGTTAGCTTGTAACCGCTCATTGAGCGCGGCTGGCTCGGACTTTGCGATCCGCATGGAGCAGGGCGCGGACTTCTTCGGGAGCGTAGACCTCGCCTCGCTCGGTTTCTGCCATGCTTTCGGTGAGCCGCTCGTGGATCGCGTCCTTGTTGCTGAGCAGCCATCTCTCTTGAGACTCAAGCAGGTCGAGTGCGCGGTTGATGAGTTCGTCCGGCTCGCGATAAGGACCGCGAGCGATCTCACGCTGGATACGTTGCTCGGTGGCGGAATCGAGGGCGACGCTCATGAGGAAAGTATAGCGCAGAGGTGTCCTTTAAAGCCCCCGCGTCAACACATAGGGAAAGAAGGACAGGGTGCCATCGGAGCGCTGGTACTTCAGCGTGAGATTGGTTGTCCCGTTGATGGTCGAGGCAACTACTGTTCCCGTAGCGTCCCGCTTCGAGAAATCGACATGGAACGAGGTGATCGGTGCCTTCCACTCGCTCTCGGTCGTAAAGTCTTCTGTGAACCGCAGCAGCGGATAGTCCTTGTACTTATCCGGGTGCTGCTGCCAGCTCGGATCGTTGTAAAAGATTCCGTACGCCTTCGGGTAATCGCCAGCCTGGAGCGCTGACAGGAAGTTATTCACCTTGTGCTCCACCGGCAGGTTCATGAATAGCCACCCGTGGCCGAGCAGGAATCCCCCAACCGTGAGCAACACCAGTACCACAAGCAGGACGCCCGAGCCCACCAGGATGTTGCGTTGCCGGGTTTCCTTCTGCTCATCGAATTGCGGTGCATTCAGCAGCGTCATTGCCGTCGACCTCCGATAGTCCAGCTAAATTAGACACCGAAAACGATGTTTTAGTGCCGGACGAGCCCTGCCATCAGCGGAATCCGAACGCACCTTCGAATAACTCGAACTCGGTCGCGCCGCCCAGCACATACACCGAGACAACGTCGAAGCGCACGGGGATTGTCCTTCGCTGCGGTTCCGGAAATGCCCGCATATAGGCACGCGCCAGACCCCGAAGCGTCTGACGTTTGGCTTCATCCACGGCCGATTCGGCGGGAGTCATGTCGCGCGCCGTCCGGGTCTTCACCTCAACGAAGCAAAGGCAGTCGCCATCCCACGCGATCAGGTCCAGGTCGCCACGCATTTTCGCGCTTGTCCAACGCCGTGCCACCACGACGTAACCACGTCGGCGGAGCTCGAACAGCGCGGCGCGCTCACCGCGGAGTCCGGTAGCCAAATGGGGCGCGGTCGCCTTCCTGCCGCTCCGTGCCTGAAGACGGTCCATCCAGCCCAGGCCCCACTCCTGCGCGTTGATCCACAGCCTCTCGAACTTTGCTGCCGGCGGCATCACGAGGATGATACCCCATTGTCGTTTCGGGTTATTTGCATGAGGCGACTGGGCTTACGTTTGGGCCAGGACCGCGGTTCGGCAAGGCAAATCGTCGTGCACATCCTGATCCAGCCATTGCGGCGATGCAAGTTCCGCCACGATTCGTTCGACAGCCACATTCGCGGCCTCGCGGATTTCCGGCGAGAGATTCATCGAAATGGGCTGATTCGGGTCGATGGTGATGGCGTAGAGTACGACCTCGCGGCCCCCGTCCAGCATGTAGAACAGATCGAGCAGATCCTTGATGCCCACGTCGTGAGCAGTCATGGTCGGCGGATAGTCGCGCGAGAAGCGAGGCGCGGTGCGAGTGACTGTCCCGATCGGATTGCCATCTGCCGCCGCGTCGATCATCACAATGTGATCTGCCTGCTGCATTGGGTCCAGCAGAATAAAACCACCGGTGCCGCCGTCGAGACATTCGACGGCGTCAGGGAGATCGCGATCCTCAAGGGCACGGACCACATGCACGCCGACCCCCTCATCGCCCATGAGGATGTTGCCTATTCCGAGGACAAGCGTCGTTGATCGACTACTTTTCATTCTTCTCCCGCTCAAACTTCCATCCACCGACGATGGAGGAGATGGTTCCGCGCCCTTCGATGTAGTCATGATAGAAGGCAAGGTATACGTGGATGATGATGAAAGAAACGAAGAACCACAGGAACAGGTGGTGCCAGTAGCGCACACCCTCATCTCCGCCCAGGAGCGGGACGATCCAGATAAACATCCGAGGCAGCCACGAATTGCTCATGCTGGAATAGAGTGCAAACCCTGTGATGGTCTGGGCAACAAAGGCGACGAACGTGAAGAAGTAAATGAAAGCCGCCAGCGAGTTGTGACCGGTTGAAATAGGCCCGTGCATCCTGGTCTGCAGCACGTCCGTTTTGATGACGTCAACGATCTCCTGGCGCTGCCACCGCTTCAGTGGGAAGAAGGTGTTCCAGTGCGAGTACTTGTTGCCGACAAATCCCCAGTAAATGCGCGCCGCGAAGTTGAAGACGTAGATAAACGCGCACGCGAAGTGGAGAAACCGCACCCAGCCGAACCAGTACTGCTGATACGCCTCCGACGCGTAAAAGGCACGAATCGGCGCACCGATCAGATAGCCCGTAAGGCATAGACTCACCAGGCACACCGCATTGATCCAGTGATAGATGCGCACCGGGAGTTCCCATACATAGACTCGCCGGTACTCTACTGGATGCTCAACCGCAGCCGGTGTCACACTGCCTGCGCCAATTCCGACATCTGGAGCGCTCATAGGGATCACTCGAAGGAAACTTTGTGAAGGTGCCTTCCCTGCGGATCGTACAAATGCACGGCGCAGGCCAGGCACGGGTCAAAGGAATGAATGGTGCGCAGGATTTCAAGAGGTTCGTTGATATTCGCCACCGGCGTGCCGATCAGCGCCTCTTCGAAAGACGAGCGCTGCTCCTTGGCATCGCGCGGTGAGCCGTTCCACGTCGTCGGCACCACAAGCTGATAATTTGCAATGGCCTTGTTGTGGATCTTGATGTAGTGCGCTAGCGCACCGCGCGGAGCCTCGGTAAGCCCAACGCCTTCCGCATCCACCGGCCAGGTCTTCGGTTCCCAAAGTTCGCCATTGAACGTGGAGACTTCGTGAATCTTGACCCGCTCCATCAACTGATCGAAGAATTCCTTCAGCCAGCCCATCGCCAGCGCGGCATCCAGGGCGCGCGCCGCAGTCCGTCCCAGTGTGGAGAAGAGCGCGTCGACGGGCACGTTGAGCTTGCCCAGAGTCTGGCCGACCAGTTCCTTCACGTCCGAGTGACCGGACGCATAGGCAACGATCAGCCGGGATAGCGGCCCCACCTCCATCGCCTGTTCCTTCCAGCGCGGAGTCTTGAGGAATGAATACTTCTCATAGCCGGCCAGCGTCTCGAACGGCGGCTTCGGCCCGGTGTAGTTCAAGTTCGTCTCGCCGGCCCACGGATGGATGCCCTCGTTGTTGCCGCCATCGTAGCTGTACCAGGAGTGCGCGATGTATTCCTTGATCTCCTGCGAGTCGCGCGGATTTACGGGATGCACCGTGCTCATGTCGCGGCCCAGCACGACGCCGCGCGGATACTTGAACGCCTCCGGAGCGCCATAACCCTTCGTCGGAAATTCGCCGTAGCTGAGGTAGTTCTTCAGGCCGCCGCCCCACTTCGACCAGTCCTTGTAGAACGAGGCGACAGCGAGCACATCGGGGATATAAACCTCATTGACGAACTCAGTCGCTTGATCGATCAGGCGAGAGACCAGGTTCAGCCGCTCGGAATTGATTGCCGCGGGTTCATCCGTGTTGATCGAACAGGGAACTCCGCCCACCAGATAGTTCGGGTGCGGATTCTTGCCGCCAAACACCGCGTGGATCTTGACGATCTCCTTCTGCCACACCAGCGCATCCAGATAATGCGCCACCGCGATCAGATTCACCTCGGGCGGCAGCTTGAACTCCGGATGACCCCAATAGCCGTTTGCGAAGATGCCCAGCCCGTTGGCGACGAAGGCCTTGATCTTGTCCTGCACCTCGGAAAAGTAGGCGGGCGTATTCCTGTCCCACTTGGAGAAGGATTGCGCCAGTTCCGCCGCCTTCTTGGGGTCGGCCTTCAACGCGTTGACCACGTCCACCCAGTCCAGCGCGTGCAGATGATAGAAGTGCACCACGTGATCGTGCACATACTGGGTGGTCATCATAATGTTGCGGATCAGCTCGGCGGTGGGCGGGACAGCGATGCCCAGCGCATCCTCCACCGCGCGCACGCTGGTTAGAGCGTGAACCGTGGTGCAGACTCCGCAGACGCGCTCCGCGATTGCCCACGCGTCGCGAGGATCGCGGCCGATCAGGATCTTTTCCAGCCCGCGAACCATGGTGCCGGCGCTGAACGCGTCGGTGATGACACCGTTTTCTACCACTGCCTCAACGCGCAGATGGCCTTCAATGCGAGTTACCGGGTCGACGACGATACGTGCCATGTCTTTACGACTCCTTCTGGTCTTCCGCGTGTACTTCCGCGATCACGCTGCGCTTGCGTACATTGGTCACCACCGCATGGGCCGCGACCCCGGCCAACGTCACAAGCCCGACGCCCGCGCCGATCGTGTCCGCGGTGCTCTCGATGCCGAAGCCGGCGACTGCAGGAAGATGCTGATAGAGCGGTCCGTTGTCCCAGAACCCCGCCTCGCTGCAGCCAATGCAGCCATGGCCCGACTGGATGGGATAGCTGGTGCCCTCGTTCCACTTCACCACCGAACAGGCGTTGTAGGTCACCGGCCCCTTGCAGCCCATCTTGTACAGGCAGAATCCCTTGCGCGCGTTCTCGTCGTCCCACGACTCGACGAAGAGGCCGGCATCGTAGTTCGGCCGCCGGTAGCAGGTGTCGTGTACGCGGCGCCCGTAGAACTCCTTGGGGCGTCCCTGGTTGTCCAGCGCGGGAATCTGCCCCAGCACCAGCAGATGCGTCACCACGCCCATCATCACGTCGGCGATCGGCGGACATCCCGGCACATTGATCACCGGCTTGTCCACCAGCTTGTGGATCGGCGTGGCTCCGGTCGGGTTCGGCTTGGCTGCCTGAACGCATCCGTTCGAGGCGCAACTTCCCCACGCCACCACCGCGGCCGCATCCTTGGCGACGGTCTGCAGGATCGACTCCGCGGTCTTGCCGCCGATCATGCAGTAGACGCCGTCAGCGCCCGTAGGCACCGCGCCCTCAACCAGGACAATGTACTTGCCCTTGTGGTCGCGAATCGTGTCGGAGAGGCACTTCTCCGCCTGGAATCCGGCTGCGGCCTGCAGCGTCTCCGAGTAATTGAGCGAGAGCACATCCAGCAGCACATCGAGGACGATGGGGTGCGAAGCCCGCAGGAAGGACTCGCTGCAGCAGGTGCACTCCTGAAAGTGGAGCCACACCACGGCCGGCTTTTCCCTCTTCTCGAAGGCGGCGGCAACCTGGGCCACGCCAGTCTTGCCGAATCCCGCTACGGTTGCGGCCGCGGCGCAGAACTGCATAAAGTCTCTGCGGCTGTAGCCCTTCTGCTCCATTGACTGCCAAATCGTCTGCCCCAGGTTTCGCTCCATGCCGGCCTCGCTGTTCGTGCATGCATCGGAGACAGCGCCTGGGCCGTGGGTCGAAGTCAGCAACACGCCCTGCGCGGTTCACCGGTGAATTTCAGCGAAGTTACGCCGCACGCATAACGGGTGGATGTGCTCGCCATCACATGTGTTGGGTGCTTGAAATCACGGAGCGCGACGGGGGCTTCCGGGGCCGAAGAAGGCGGCTGATTCTCGGTGACGATTAAAAAGAGATGGCGCCCGATTGGGCGCCATCTCCTGGTTGAGCAGCCGTCAATCGATCGGCTGGTTAGAAGATATAAGCCACCTTGAAGCGAACCTGACGCGCAGTCTGGAATCCGTTTGGCAAGCCATACTGCTGGTTGTAAATCTTCGGTGACGCTGCGGAATCTCCATTCGTCCCGTTTACTACATTGACATAATTGAAACCGCTCATCAAAGCTTTGTAATCGGTTCCCGTCGGGTTATTTGTAGTAGCCGTGCCGATCGTGGCTGCGGTCGTGGTCGGCAATTCCACCACCGATACGACAGCATGTTGATTGAGAAGATTGCTAACGTTAATCTCCGCCCCAATCTTGCGATTCTCATGTTCTTTACTGACATGGACATAGTGATTCAGGTTGGCGCCTGTCTCACTGTACATTGGCGTACGCTTGTTGTGTGTCACACCGCTTGATACAAGGTCTCCATTCGTGGGCCCAGGGCAAGCGCATCGGCTGAAGTTAACGAAGCTGCCTTGATCCTCCACAAACTGGCATGCGCTGGTCGTAGAGCCCCCAAGACTGACACAGGTGGAGATTGGTGTACCTGACGCGATTTGTTGCGAGATCCCCAATTTCGTCTCGCCGCCAAACCATTTGTAATTTGTGGCGCCAAAGAACGAGACTGAGTGCGGACGATCCGTTGGCAGCGGCCCACCAAACGGTTTGCCCGCTGCGGTAAACTGCATGGTGGGTATATCGAACGAGCGGTTATTGTTCGGATTGTGACGCCCGCCCGTTCCATCGTTGATAAAGGTGCTCGTCAACCCAGGATAGTTTCCACGGAGGCGGCTGTAGGTGTAGAAGGCAGTGAGGAAGTAGCGCGAGGAACGCTTGTCGACGCGGAACTCGAGGCCGTCATATTCCCGTATTGCTTTGGGCTGAGCTGGGCATTGTGAACAAATGCCCGAAGGGTTAAGGTATGCGGCGGCGATGGTCGGACTTTGACCAATGTTTATCGTCGCATTGCGGTATACATTCGGCACTGCGCGATGCAGAAGGTCGGCATATGCGCTGCCTGGATTCCCGATGTAGTAGCCATAGGTATCGTTCAAGCCGATATCTTCGATCGTGTTGTCAAGCCGCTTGCGCGAGTACCGCGTGCTGAAGGTGAGCGAGGGGGTCATGGCCCACTCGGCTCCTGCGACGGTTTCGTGTTGCTTCATTGGCTTGATATTAGGATCGACTCCCGGGTCATCCGAGCTATTATTGACGGCGCGATAGTCGATGTTCTCAATGAATCGTCCATTCGCGCCACCGGCAGCCGTTACATCGGTTGCAGGGTTCGCAGGAACACCTGGGGCTAGACCACTTACAGGGCAGGAGTGTCGGAATCCATCGGGGCCGACTGGTGCTGTCGGCAGAATCAGGTTGTAGTTGGGGTTATCAATGGTGTATACGCAATCGTGCCAGTAATTGCCACCAAATGACCCTTGCGGTAAAGAGAATTTGAGGATGTCGTAAAACTGTCCGTAGCTCGCGAAGAGCTTCAGCTTGCCGTTATGGAGAAGGTCGTATGCGCCTCCAATACGTGGCGCAATTTTGCTGCCCCAACCAAATGAGATGCTAGGGTCGCCCTTGCTGTAAGGCGGAAGAGCCTCTTTGTCGAACCGAATGCCTGCATTAATCGTCAGGCCCGTTCTGCCCACAGTCCAGTCATCCTGAACGTAAAGACCATGGCTGTTGCTCGAATCCTTGCCCAAAACGTCCGTACCATCATGGACGATAAAGTATCCGTAGTTGCCCGTGCAGCCTTTCACCCCGGTCGGGTTCGTGGCCCCATAAGCTGCCGCGTTCGCGGCCTTGATTGCATCGCAAGCCGTCGGCGATGTTCCCACTGAGTAGTTCTGGCCGTAGTAGAGCGTTACATTGGCATAGTCATACAAGATCTTGACACTATTTGCCAGTTGCACGAAGCTATACCCGCCTTTGAATGCGTGTGTTCCAAACAGTCCGGTCTGGATATGGGACAGGTCCACTCCAAACTGCTTTCGCGTATAGGTGTTGTAGGACTGCGGTTGGTTAGCGGATATATTGGAAAATGTGGATGGCTGCTGATATGCAGCTGGCAATGTGCTTCCATCCAGCCCCTTAGTGCCGGAGGTTGCAGAACCGTTGTAGAGGTACTGTAGTCCAGAGCCAGCACCGAGGCTGTGCACGTTGCTGAAGGTGTATCCATAACGCGCCGAGACCAAGGTGCGCGAAGTCAAGGTGTAGTCGGCGCCGGTAGAGTAAATGGCGCCAGGGTTGACGAATCCGCTATCTTCACGGAAGACGGCAGGATTACTCGATGAGTTGCTGTTTAGCTGCCCTGCAATCTTGCTGTCCGGGGTTGGCAATTGACCTACAATACGAAGATAGGCGTCTTGCCAACTGGCAAAGAGGCGCAGCTTGCTGGTAGGAGCCGCATCCAGCCGAACAAAACCGAAGTGCTGGTCGGAGCTGTTGTAGTAGGTGTGGGGGCCTGCATTACTCGCAAAAGTCGACAAAGCGTCGCGCCGTGTCCGCTGGAAACTGGGAGCGTAGCTGGTGAATAGAAAGAGCTTGTCCGCCCACAACGGGCCGCCGAGAGTGAATCCTGGGTCGATGTAGCGATAGTGATCCTGCTTGGCAATGTAGTATTGCGCGAGAGCACCAAGCCTGGCGCTACTGTTTTGAGGGTTCAGCGGATCGCTACGCAGGAAGCATGTGGCATTGACGGCGCACTGATCGTTGGCGTTCAGGGCGCTGGAGCGATAGTAGGTAAACAAGGATCCGTGCCATCCGGACGTACCCCTTTGCTGAATTACGTTGATAACGCCGCCGAGCGCCCCGCCGAATTCTGCCTCAAAACTGGAACTCTTGACCTGAACGTCTTGCACAAATTCGAACGGGACATTAAAGCCAATGCCGCCACCTTGGATGTTGCTGATGTTAACTCCGTCAGACAGATAAACGTTCTCGGAATCGCTGGCGCCATCGATCTGGAACCCATTGGTGCGGCTGCCATTGCCGCCAATGTTGGCGTTCCCTGCCGCGTTTGGGGTGCTAGTTCCGTTCACCGGGGCCAGACTCTGTAGCGGTTCCTGGCGCGCTCCTGGAGCGAAGGTGATAACGGACTGGAACGAGCGACCTTTCGGCATAAGTGCGATGATCTCACTGCTGATCGTCGTCTCCACTTTGCTCTGCGTCACATCCACCATCGCGACGGATGAGCTGACGTCGACGACCGTCGCCGCCGTGCCGATCTTGAGCCCGATGTTCAGGGTCGGCAGATCCCCGGCCAGCAGCTTGAGGTTCGTCTCAGTGGCCGACATGCCGCCGCCGGTAACGCTCAGGGTGTACACACCCGGGGGCAGCGCATTCAACCGGTAAAAACCATGGCTGTCAGTGACCGCCGAGGCGCTCGCGAGCTTGTCGCCCGTTACCGTCACCTTAGCGCCAACTACTACTGCACCGGTGGGATCGGTGACCGTTCCCTGGACCGCCGCGGTTGTCTCCTGCGCCCGCAATCCCTTCGACGGGATCAGAACCGACAAACATAGAACTACAAGTGTTAGCAACTTCTTCATGCGTGAATCTCCTTGGCGCCGCCCGGTTATAAGTTCAACGTGTCCCAAAAAAAGAGAATGGCCTCTAGATCGGGTTCAAAATCTATGGAAGAGCAAAAACTTTAGGGAGAAAATGTAACCTGCCTAGAAGCACGCGTAATACCAAAGTTGTATAGAAGGGACTGTAGATTAAGCGCCGTAGAATCAAATATATAGCTGTGAGCTTGGAAGCCTTCGTTCTGTACTTGCCGGTTGGCTATATGAAAAATGGAAGAAAATTTGGATGCAGGCGACAACTTCCAGATTTTTCATTCGCTGGATGTTCGCCGGGGTTCGAGAAATCCCTGAAGGTGTGCGACGATAACAGGCAGAAATAGCCCAAGGCTCGCCCGCGGTGGAGCGAATGACCCAAGCTCAGACTCAAACCGAGACCGAAAATCCCGCCGCTCTCCCCAGCATTCGCCTGGAGCGAAAGCATCCGCTCGCGATCCGGTGGATGCACTGGATCAATTTTCCGGTGCTGTTCACGATGATCTGGAGCGGCATCCTCATCTACTGGAATGATTCGGATAACGCCTATCGCCATCCGCACGCGATCTATCGCATCGGACTCGGCAAACTGACGCTGATTCGCCTGTTTCCAGACTGGTTTTACAAGTGGCTGAATGTGCCCTACCACGTGACGCAAGGGCTCGGTTACCACTTCTTCTTCATGTGGATATTCGCGTTGAACGGCATTGCCTATGTGCTTTTTCTGGCGCTCTCGGGAGAGTGGCGTCTGCTCATCCCGGAACGCCGCAGCCTGCGCGACGCGATCCAGGTGACGCTGGTCGACCTGCATCTGCGCAAGGG
Source organism: Acidobacteriaceae bacterium (assembly GCA_036390355.1). Classification (GTDB taxonomy): domain Bacteria; phylum Acidobacteriota; class Terriglobia; order Terriglobales; family Acidobacteriaceae; genus Edaphobacter. The sequence continues at coordinate 660 of DASWCA010000256.1, read as the reverse complement.
ACTTCCCGAGCAGAAGAAATACAACGGCGCGCAACGAATCGCCTATACTTCCGTCATTCTTATGGGCGCCGGCATGCTCCTGACCGGCCTCGCCATTTATAAGCCGACGCAGGCCCACTGGCTGACTACATTGCTGGGCGGCTACGAGATGGCGCGCTGGCTTCACTTCTGGCTCACCATGAGCTTCCTTGGATTCTTCGTGGTCCATGTCGCGCAAGTCGTACTGGCAGGATGGAACAACTTCCGCGCAATGGTCAGCGGCAGGGAGATCCAGAGCGTAGACGCTCCTTCACTGGAGCAGGAACGGCGGGATTGGCGATGAACGAGCCACACGATCATCCGGACAGGAACGCCGAGGACCAGCCAGGCCAGACGGACGCGGCATCCGGTCAGCCTGAGCCGGTGGATGGCGCAGCTTCGGCCAGCGCGCCTGCAGTGAGTGAACCGGCGGTAACACACCCTGTCGAGCCGCAGAATCAAGCTCCGGAAGACGAAGCAACCGAGGCAGACCTCGCCGCCGCCCAGCAAGCAGCGAATCAAGCGGTTCTTGCTGAGTCGCGGAATCACACCCGTCGCTCCTTCGTGGTGGCCGCGATTGGAGCGGCAGCGGGCTATGGCTTTTATCGTTGGATTGAGAACGGTCCCGGGATCGAAATGCAG
>DASWCA010000255.1:0-16639 GCA_036390355.1 Acidobacteriaceae bacterium | reverse complement strand
GTTCTCCTCGATCTGGCTGAAGGCGAAGGCGGTGATGGCTCCTCCGGTCTCTTCGATCTGCATGCCCTGAATGATTCCGACAGGAGAGACGGTGAGGCTGAGTTGGCGGACGCGCTGGGCCATGCCTTTGGGGATGCCGGTGATGCGGAAGTTGGCGCCGTCGGGTTGGGTGGTGAGCTGGTCGAGTTCTTTGGCGAGCTGGGTGTGGCCAAGAAGGAAGCGCAACGGAGAGCGGAGGTCGTCGAGCTGCTTGGCGGGAGTGCGCGAGACCTGCGCGTCGCCGGGTGTGTAGAACCAGCCGAAGTGGCCGTCGAGGACGAAGACTTTGCCGGGGGGATTGTCGTAGGACCAGCGCATGAGGCCGGGCTTTTTGAGTGTGAGGGTTCCGGTCTCCGTGCGGTCGAGGCCCATGCCGGTGTAGTGCTCGGTGTAGTGGGCGCGGAGAGTGCGGAGGTGGTTGTAGTGGTCGTCTACGCGGTGGATGAGGTCTTGCGGGGCTTGGGCGCGGGCGAGGGGAACGTAGAGGCAGAGGAGCGCGAAGAGGAGGGGCGCTACGGGCGAAATGCGGGGGTTCTTCACTGCGTTCAGAATGACAACTTTAGGGGGCATCGGCTACTGGAGGGGCTGGGTGCAGTTGGTGCCGCCGGCCGGGTCGAACTTGACGATGTTGTTTTCGTCGGAGCAGTAGCCTCGATCGCCGGTCTTGCCGACTGTCTGGGGCACGCCGGTGAGTTCGAACGAGTTGTACACGTCCTGGTTATTGACGGTGACCTTGCTGCCGCAGGTGACGGTGAAGGTGTATCCGGATTTCTGTCCGGCGGCGGCGAGAGCGGGGTCGATGAGTTGCGAGGCCTGCGCGGAGGGAGCGCCTGCCTTGGGGTCGCCGCCAAGTGCGGTGAGCGGACAGGCATAGCCGTTGCCGGGATACGCGGCGTTGTAGCTCGCCTCGGCCGCGCTGATGGTGTGCATGGTCTGAACGGCAGAGGTCTCGTTGGTGGTCTTCTTGAGCTTGAGCATCTGGGGCACAGCGAGGGCCATCAGGATGATCATGATGGACATGACGATGAGAAGCTCGATGAGGGTGAAGCCGGAGTCAGGTTCGAGGTTCAAGGTTCGAGATTCGAGGGCTGCGGTGCGAGCTGTGTTGATCATTGTTCCTCTTACGAATCTGGGTGGTGCGCGCCCGAAGGCCGGCCTCAGGGGTTACCTCAGGCAAGACCACTCTACAACATTATTCGCGCTCCTCAACATGCGAGTGCTTCGCGCTCTACTTTGAGATTTCCGAGGTTACCGAGAATGGTAACTGCGATTGCGTCGGGGCGGAAGAGTTGCTGGGCGAGCGACTGAATGCTCGCTGGGGTGATGGCCTCGACCTCGGCGATGATCTCGTCGATGGAGAAGAATCTGCCGAAGTACATCTCCTGGCGCGCGAGATTGGACATGCGGCTGGAGGAAGATTCGAGGCCAAGCACGATGTTGCTTTTGAGCTGGTCTTTGGCTCGCTTCAACTCTGCCTCCGGGACGGTGTCCTCTTTGAGACGGCGGAGTTCGGCAATCGTAAGCTGCAAGACCTCGGTGGTTTTGGCGGTGGATGTGCCAGCGTAGATGGCGAGGCATCCGGTGTCGCGGAAGGGATTGGTCTCGGAGAAGATGGAGTAGGCGAGGCCACGGTCTTCGCGGATGGTCTGGAAGAGGCGGGAGCTCATGCCGCCGCCGAGCATGGAGTTGAGCAAGTAGACGCCGTAGCGGTCGGGGGAGTCGTAGGGCGGGGCAGGGACTCCGAGGCACACCTGGACCTGCTCGAGGGACTTCTTGCGCTTGAGGGTGATGTGCGGAAATGCCGGGGGCGCGGGGAGCCTGGGGATGGTGCTTTCGCTGGAGGCAGCAAGGCCGCTGAAGTGTTCGGCGACCTGAGCGACGAAGACATCGTGGTCGAGGTGTCCGGCAGCGGAGAAGATCATATTGCGCGGAGTGAATCGGCCGGCATAGAAGTCGAAGACGATCTGCTGGGTGAAGCTGGAGACGGTTTTGACGGTGCCGAGGATGGGTCGGCCGAGGGGATGGCCTTTCCAGAAATTCTGGGTGAAGGTTTCGTGGACGAGGTAGTCGGGGTTGTCCTCGTCCATCTTGATCTCTTCAAGGATGACGCCCTGCTCGCGGGCGATGTCGTCGGGGGTGAAGGTGGGGTGGAGGACGAGGTCGGTCAGAAGATCAAGTGCAGGTTCAACATTATCGTCCAGAACTTTGATATTGAAACAGATACTCTCCTTTCCAGTGAAGGCGTCCAGATTGCCTCCGATGGAGTCGACCTCGCGTGCGAACTGTTGGGCCGAGCGCGACGTGGTGCCTTTGAAGACCATGTGCTCGACGAAGTGGGAGATGCCGTTGAGAGCGAGGGACTCGTCGCGGGAGCCGGAGTCGATCCAAATGCCCATGGATACTGAGCGGACGTGAGGGATGCTCTCGGTGAGGACGAGGAGGCCATTGGGCAGACGGGTGCGGCGGATGTTTCGGGCAGGCGAGGGCGAGGCGGCTGGAGTGGCGTTGGGGGTAAGGATTGCGGTCATGCGGGTCCTCGGGGCTTTTATTGTTTCACAGGGATTGGATGTTGAAACAGCATAGGCGGGTGGCGGGCGGTAAACTGGGGGTAACGATGGCGGTGGATTCGGTGATGATTGAGGCGGGGAAGGCTGCTGACGTGAAGGCATTGTTCGGGATGGGGCCGGAAGAGCTGTGGGCTGTGGTAGAGGGGCTCGGGCTGCCGAAGTATCGGGCGGTGCAGGTAGGGGATGCACTTTATAAGCAGCGGGTTGCGGTGCTGGAGGATGTTACGACGCTTCCGGTAGAGGTGCGGGAGAGGCTCGCGGCTGAGGGGTATGTTATTGGATTGCCGGAGATTGTGCAGACCGCGAGATCGGTGGATGGGACGGAGCGCTACCTGGTGCGGCTGGCGGATGGGGAGACGGTGGAGACGGTTTGGATGCCAGGTGGGGATGGTGGTGAACGCGGGGATGGGTCGGTGGCGGCTGAGGAAGAGGAGGGGGAGGGTGACGCGGATCTTGGCGGCCGACCCACTCATCGCGGTAAGACTGCGATGAATGGGGCACCCAGTTCCGTGGTGGGTCAGGATGGGTATAAGCGGGCGACGATTTGTATTTCGAGCCAGGTGGGGTGTGCGGTGAACTGCCAGTTTTGTTTGACGGCGAAGCTCGGGATCAGGCGGAATTTGTCGGCGGGGGAGATTGCGGGACAGGTGGCGGCAGTGCTGAACCGGCAGCGAGTGCGGGTCGGCAGCGGGAAAGGCGTGGAGACGCGGTCGCGCATCAACCTGGTGTTTATGGGGATGGGCGAGCCGTTTCTGAACTACGACGCGTTTATGAAGAGCGTGCATGTGTTGCGGGCGATGGGGATTCCAGAGTCGCGGATGACGGTGTCGACGAGCGGGATTGAGCCGTCGATACGGCGGTTTGCCGAGGAGCAGGTGCGTCCGAAGCTGGCGCTGAGTCTGAATGCTTCGAACGATGCAGTGCGGCGGGAGATCATGCCGATCACGAAGAAGTGGGACATTGCGGCTCTGCTGGATGCGGTACGGGCTCTGCCGCTGGGGAAGCGGGAGTATGTGACGTTTGAATATGTGCTGCTGGGTGGAGTGAACGATCAGCCGGAACATGCGCGCGAGGTGCTTGCGCTGCTGGGTGGGATGAAGGCGAAGGTGAATTTGATTGTGTGGAATCCGGGGCCGGGGATTGATTATCACCAGCCGAAGCCGGAGGATGTAGCAGTATTTCACTGGATGCTGATCGATGGCGGGATTCCGACGTTTACGCGACGGCCGAGGGGACGCGATATTTATGCTGCGTGCGGTCAATTGAAGCGTACTGTGGAGCCGGCGGCGCTGGTTGAGATTGCTACGTCGGCCGTGAGCGGTTAGGGCGAAAGGTGTTGATGTGAAGATAGAACGATTTGAGATTCCGGGGCTGGCTCAGTATTCGTATGTGATTTCCGACAGCGGGAAGGCGGCGGTTGTCGATCCGATTCGCGATTTGGACCGGTATCTGACGTATGCGGGCAAGCTGGGATTGAGGATTACTCACATTCTGGAGACGCATATTCACGCGGACTTCGCGGCGGGTTCGGTTGCCCTTGCGGAGGCGACAGGGGCGGAACTCGTGTTGAGCGCGTATGACGAAGGGGAGCGCTTTCGCTACGCCATGCCGCACCGGGCGATGAAGGACGGCGATGCGGTGGAGATCGGCAAGCTGCGGCTGGAGGCGCTGCATTCGCCGGGACACACTCCGGAGCATCTTTCTTTTCTGCTGTACGATCTGGACCGCAGTTCGTCGGAGCCGCTGGCGTTGTTCTCCGGGGATTTTCTTTTTGCGGGATCGCTGGGGCGGCCGGATTTGCTGGGGGAAGAGGCGAAGCTCGGGCTCGCGCATGAGCTGTGCCGGAGCGTCCAGGAACGGATTGCCAAGCTGCACGATGGGGTGCAGATTTACCCGGGGCATGGTGCGGGGTCGCTGTGTGGCGCCGGGCTGAGTGAACGTTCGGAGACGACGCTGGGGTATGAGCGGGCGACGAATCCTTTCTTCCGGTATTCGGAGGAGGAATTTGTTAAGAAGATTCTGGATTCCGTGCCGCCGATGCCGGACTACTATCCGCGGATGAAGGAGCTGAATGCGCAGGGTGCGCCGGTGCTGCGGGTTTTTCCGGGAGGTGCGGCGTTGTCGGCGGCGGAGGTTGCGAATCTGCATAGCGATTCGGCGGTGACTCTGCTGGACCTGCGGCGGCCGGAGGCATTTGGCGGGGCTCATATTGCGGGTTCGATCAATATTGGCGCGGGACAGAATCTGTCGCTGTGGGCTGGGTGGCTGCTGGATGCGGCGAGTCCGATTCTGCTGATCACGGAGGAAGGCGATAACGAAGAGGCTCGGCGCGCGCTTGTTCGGGTGGGACTGGATCAGATTGTCGGGTATCTGGATGGCGGGATGGCGGGGTGGATTGAGGCGGGATTCGAATTCGTGAGGACTACGCAGAAGACTGTCGCGGAGGTTGAGGCGGAGCGCGGCGAGGTTGTAGTGCTGGATGTGCGCAGCGACCAGGAGAGGCTTGAGGGGAGCATTCCCGGTTCGCAGCATGTGATGCTGGGGCAAATTCCGAGAGCGTTGGGTGGGTTGTCGAAGACGCAGGCGATGATTACGGTTTGCGGCACTGGATACCGGTCGAGCATTGCCGCGAGTCTGCTGGCGCGGGAGGGATTCAACAACGTCAGCAGCATGGATGGTGGGATGAACGCGTGGACGCATCGGGGGATGCCGCTCGAGTTCGCGGGACAATGCGCTGGAGAGGTTGCGGCGGCGGGGGCGTGCCGGCGTTAGGTTGGGCGCTGGCAACACGGCTGCGTGTATCTGCACCTCATGTAGGTGGGATATGCCGGTGCGGGGTTGGCATGACCCTGATCGACCAACTTCCAAGGAGATGAAATGAATGTCCAGAAAAGCGGATTTGCTCAGCTTTCTCGATAAGCGTGTTTTCCACCCAATTCTTAATGCGAAGGAGAATCGCTACGATACCCGGCAGCGTGAAGATTTGCAGGACCTGAAGAGGCGAACAGAGGCGGAGAAGGCACGGTTTCACGGATACGATTCGGCGGAGCGGGTGGTTGCGATGTACAAGGACGACCTCTCCTCAGAGACAGCGAAGCCGGTGAATGCACGGCTTAAGGACCTTGGACTGCCGCGATTGGCGGATGTGAAGGACGAGTTTCTGAGGCGGGCCGGGGAGGGCTCCTGAGGGAACGGGATTGTGGCTCGCATGACTGGTAAAATGGGGTTTTCCGAAAAGAATTGACCCAGGAGTGTTCCCCACGGATGCTGTTCAATTCCTACCTGTTTCTGTTTGTGTTTTTGCCGGTTACGCTCGTGGGTTATCAGATTGCCGGCCACTTCCACAGAAAGGCGGTGGTGGCGTGGCTGGGGTTGATGTCGCTGGTGTTTTACGCTTGCTGGCATCCCGCATTTCTGGTGGTGTTACTGGTTTCGGTTGCTGTCAACTATACGGTTGCCGGGCTGATCAGCCGGAACATTGCAAACCCGTTTGCCTCGCGCGCTTGGCTCTGGACCGGGATTTGTCTGAACCTAGGGGCATTGGGATATTTCAAGTATTTCGTGCGAGTTCTCAACTTTGCCAGTTCCGCGGCTGGGTCATCGAGGCACTGGGCGGACATTGTCCTTCCACTCGGTATCTCGTTCTTCACGTTTACCCAGATTGCTTACCTGGTTGATCTGCAGCAGGGCGTGGCGACGTTGCAGGACATTTCAAGCTACGTGCTGTTCGTGACTTTCTTTCCCCATCTGATCGCCGGCCCGATCCTGCACCACAAGGAGATGATGCCGCAGTTCCAGCAGAGCCGGCGGTACCAGTTGCGGCTGAGCGACGTGGCGGTGGGACTTTCGTGGTTCATCATGGGGTTGGGCAAGAAGGTCCTGCTCGCCGACACTTTTTCCGAGACTGCGAAGAGCGCCTTCGCCGTGCATGGACCGTTACCGGCGATCCTGGCGTGGCGGGGTGCGCTTTGCTATGCGCTGCAGTTGTATTTCGATTTCTCGGGATATTCGGACATGGCGCTGGGGCTGGCGCGGATGTTTTCGATCGACTTTCCGCTGAACTTCAGCTCACCTTACAAGTCGAAAAACATTATTGATTTCTGGCAGCGGTGGCACATTACGTTGAGCAGTTACATTACGACGTATCTGTTCACTCCGATTCAGATCTGGATCTCGGCGCGGCGGCAGAGGATGGGGAGGAAGGTCTCGCGCAAGGCTCTGGCTACGCCGGAAGGGTTTGTCAGCATGGTGGCGTTTCCGACGCTCGTCACGATGTTTATCGCCGGGATATGGCACGGGGCCGGGCTGCAATTTATTGTGTTCGGCGTTCTTCACGGGAGCTATCTGACGGTGAACCATGCGTGGCGGATCGTCCGGCACAACCGGATGGGAGCGGCTATGGTGGATGTGCGAGGCCCGCTTGCGCGTGCAGTTGGGCATGGATCCAGCGTTGCGCTGACGTTTTTTTGCGTTCTGCTTTCGCTGGTGTTCTTCCGGGCAAGCAGTTGCGGTCACGCGCTGTCGATGATCCGCGGGATGCTGCTGGCGCGTGGAGGGCTTTCCACTTGGATGTTCGGCGGCGAGACTCGCGGGAAAGCCGTGCTGGATTTGCTGTGTATGGTGGGGGGCTTTGCGATTGTGTGGGGGATGCCGAATACACAGCAGATTCTTGGACGCTTCAAGCCGGCGTTGCAGGTGACGGGGTGGGACAAGGAGGAAACTCCCGTGCATGTGTTGTGGTCGCCGCGGGTCGGGTGGGCATTCACGATCGGCGCGATCTTCTTCCTTGCGCTGGTTCATATTCAGGACCCATCCACGTTTTTGTATTTTCAGTTTTGACCGGCGGGATTGACCGATGAATGCACAGAGCCATGAAGCCGAGTCCGCTGAAATGCCTGAGCCGCGGCGCGTGCTGCGGCGATATCTGCTGTGGCTGCTGGCAGTTCCTGTGTTTGTTTATTGCTTTGGCTTTGCCCTGGTGCGGATGCCGGGGTTTGAGCGGTGGGGTGGATCGCTGTACGGGCCGAGTCTGGACTTCGGCTTTGGGGCTTCTGGAGTCAACGCGGATGTGGTGATCTTTGGCGATTCGAGTGCGCTGTATGATCTGCGGCCATTGGAAATGTCGGCGGCACTTGGGGTGAAGACGATCAACCTGCCCAATACGGCCGGCAGTCTTGCTGTCACAGACGATATGGCGTTGCGCGATTACCTGGGGCGGAACACGCCTCCGCGACTGATCGTGTTCTATTTTTCGGCCTGGAACCTCGATTATTTGCGGTACGAGGATATGCACCTGATTTACGAGGGCGAGGAGATGCTGGCGCGGCATGGATCTTTCTCGGAGATCCTGAGTTTTGCGAAGAGGCATCCGGATGGGCCGCTGCTGTTTCCGCTGGAGATGTATTCGGTGACGCCGAAGGCGGGCGTTATGGCGGCGGTTCGGCGGCAGGACCGGGTCTCGGCGATTGCGGCTTCGATGGGCCATATGGATGCGGCTTCGCGGGGACAACACCTGGACTCTTCGTGTGTTATTTCGTCGAACCTCGCGGGGCGCCTGAATATGGATTCCGCCCGGAGCCTGGCTTTGAGGTACCGTTCCGCGCAGACGGCGGTCCTGATATTCATTGCGCCGGTACCGGAGTGCCGCAACGCTTCCCAGGTTGCCGGCCGGTCGTATGCCGCGATTTCCGCTGCACCGCCGAAGCTGATGCAGGCTTCTTCCTTCTGGGACGACGGTTTTTACACGCATCTTGATCCGAGTGCTATTTCTGAGGCGACTGCGGATCTAGTGGAGGCTGTCCGGCCAGCGCTGGACGGAGGTTCCGGTGGTTCGAAGCCGTAGATCGAAGCTTTTGGGGTGCTGAGGTCGAGTGGGGCGGGATTTATGTGCTTCTTACGGGGCTGGCGTTCATTTTTCGCTGATTTTTGAGGAATCTTTACGGACTTTTTACGCCTTCTGGCGGTGCAATAGAGATTGGGTTGTGTGTCAGACCTGACTCGGAATCCCGCAAGCCGGAAGGTTATGCAACTTCTTAATTTTCTATTTGGCAGACCACTAGCAACCAGCGTGGAGCATGAGCAGCGCGTCGGAGTTGCGGCGGGCATTCCGATCTTCGGGTTCGATAACCTAACCAGCGCGGCGTATGGTCCGGAACTCGCGATGACGCTGCTGGGGCCGATGGTTGTGCGGCGATACCGACGCGCAGGCCTCTGGCCGGCCCAACCGGCGCACTACAGAGCGCCTTTCGATCCGAGCCCCGTTAGCTAACGCAGACAAGAAAGGGATGCACTCGCTGCTCCGCGGCGGGCCAGGTATCAAATGCAATTATTACGTTCTTCCAAGTCAGCCACACCGAACGGCGCTGCGCGGGTTCTGATCGCGTCAAGCGCCATGCTGACCTTCATTTCTTTCTGGCGTGTGGCTGCTATCGTGCTGAACGATATGGGCTCGTCGGCCTTCTATGCCGGCGCCATCTCCGAACATTTCATCGGCAAGACCGCGCCATGGTTTGTCCTGGCGATCATGCTGCTCGCCGCGACGGTCGCGCTTCTCTATATCGAGAGCTGCGGGATGTTCGTCCGCGGCGGCGTCTACCGCGTAGTGAAGGAAGCTATGGGATCGACACTGGCGAAATTTTCCGTGTCGGCCCTGATGTTCGACTACATCCTCACGGGTCCGATCAGCGGTGTGTCTGCCGGCCTCTACCTCGTCGGGCTGCTGAACGAACTTCTCCACCTTGCGCATATCAGGACCTTGCCCATGAATGGCGGCGCGGCGGCATTCGCCATCCTGGTGACGATTTACTTCTGGTGGGAGAACGTCAAAGGAATTCACGAATCGAGCGAGAAGGCGCTGCGGATTATGTACGTGACCACGGTTATGGTGGTCACTCTGGTCGCCTGGTGCAGTTATACGATCTGGGTGAAGGGCGCGCACTTGCCGCCCTGGCCGCATCTACGGAACATTACTTACCTGACGGGGGCGCATGGGGGCGCGCTCGGTTTTCTTCAGCATTCTTCGCTGCCCCACACCATCGCCCTCATCGGCATTTTGATTGGCCTGGGGCACTCGGTGCTGGCGATGAGCGGCGAGGAAACGATGGCCCAGGTGTATCGGGAGATCGAGCATCCCAAGCTGCCGAATCTGAAGAAAGCCGCTCTGGTCATTTTTCTTTACAGCCTGATCTTCACTGCCGGGGTAGCTTTCTTTGCGGTGATGATCATTCCCGACTCCGTTCGCGGCAGCTTCCAGGACAATCCGATCGGCGGACTGGCGATGTACCTTGTTGGGCCGCTGGGTCTGAAACTCGCATTCCGGGGTTTTGTGGTGGTTGTTGGCGTATTGATGCTTGCGGGCGCCGTGAACACTGCGATTGTCGGCTCGAATGGAGTGCTGAATCGGGTATCCGAGGACGGAATTCTGCCTGAGTGGTTTCGTAAACCGCACCGTCGCTTCGGGACGTCGTACCGGATTCTGAATCTGGTGGTTGCGTTGCAGTTGTTCACGATCATTCTCAGCCGCGGCGACATCTTCATACTGGGCGAAGCTTACGCATTCGGTGTGATGTGGAGCTTCTCCATGAAGGGGCTGGCCGTACTCGTGCTTCGCTACAAAGAGCGCTCAAAACGCGAGTACAAGGTGCCACTGAACTTCCGGATTGGAAAGGTCGAGATCCCGCTTGGCCTGGCCCTGATCACCGCGACTTTGACCGCCCTGTGCATGATTAACCTGTTCACAAAGGAAGTCGCGACCATATCCGGAGTTGCTTTTACGCTGATTTTCTTCACCACCTTTGAGATCTCGGAATACGTAACCCGCAAGCGCGCCAGTGCCCATGCCGAGCTCGATCAGTTCAACCTCGAGACTGGAGACGATCTCACGCCCGCGGGTCTGGGAGTCAGGCCCGGCAATGTTCTGGTGATGGTACGGAACTACCATGCGCTGTATAACCTGGCCGCGACTCTGGATCGCGTGGACGCTCGCAAGCAGGATGTAGTCGCCCTCCACCTGCGCTTTCTGGGACGCGCGTCGGGAGGCGAATACGAATTGGATCCGGAGCAGCTCTTCAGCACCGAGGAGCAGATTCTCTTCACCCGCGCCCTGGGAATGGCGGAGAAGAAGGGCAAGACCATCCACCTGGCCGTGGCCGGCGCAACCGATAAATGGGAAGCGATCCTGAAGGCCGCTCAGAATCTGGAATCGTCCGAGGTCGTGTTGTGTGAGTCTCCGAACAGTGCAGTTGCCGAAGAAGCACGTCTCGCAGGACTCGCCTGGGAGAGGCTGCCTGACCCCAGGCCGCAACTGACACTTGTCATTCGTTTTGAGGGTGGACGGGAGTATGTCTCATACCTTGGGCCGCACGCGCCACACCTCACACCGAAAGAGGTCGACCTCCTCCACAGCATCTGGCTGGAACTGAGCGATGACGTTGCGCCTGAAGAGGTCCATCACCACGATGTGGTGCACTTTGCCCTGGAAGAACTTCGAGCGGGACTTTCCGGCCACAGTCGCGGGGAGATTGTGCAGCGGCTTAAAGAACACATTTGGCGGATCAGACGACGGCCGAGACCAGACTCCACCGACTCTGCGGCTGAGGCGGCGATGGAGCAGCACGAGTCCGTGGAACCCTAGGGGAACTAAAGCAGTCAGGTGTGGGAGAGGTTATTCGTCGCGCGCTTCAGCGTGATCTGCAGCACGGCTTCGGCCAGAGCGTCATGGTCGTGGCGGAGGACGTTGCCTTCATGGGCGAAGTTGCCAGGAACGGGTTCCACGCCAAGCGCGCGGATGCGGTCGAGGTCGGGCTCGATGGGAGTCTGCCCCTCACGCGCGTACTGGTCGAGCAGGGTGGGGGAGATGGGCGCGGTGTTGATTAAGGCGTAGTCGAAGATGGGCTGACGCGCCAGGCCGCAGTGTTGCAGGATCTTTTCGATGTGCTGCGACGCGGTGAGGCCGAGCGACTCGTTGGCCTGGGTCATGAGGTTGCCAACGTAGACGCGGGTCGCCCTGGAGGCCGCGATAGCTTCGGGGATGCCGCGTACGAGCAGATTCGTGATGAGTGACGTGTAGAGCGAGCCAGGGCCGAGGGTGATGAGGTCGGCGTTGGCGATGGCCTCGAGAGCGCCGGGGAGCGGTTGAGCGTCCGCGGGCGAGAGCATGAGTTCGAGGATGCGGTGCGTGCTGGCGGTGATGCTGGTCTCGCCGCGGACGAGTGAGCCGTCGTCCATGCGCGCGGCCAGGGTGACGTCGGAATTTGTTGCGGGATAGATGCGGCCTCGGGTGGCGAGGATCTGCGAGGACATCTGCACGGCCTGGGCGAAGTCTCCGGTGATGTGGGAGAGGGCTGCGACGAAGAGGTTGCCGAAGCTGTGGCCGTCGAGGTCGCCCTGGTCAAAACGATATTGGAAGAGCTTGGCGAGAAGATGCTCGTCCTCGGAGAGCGCGACCATGCAGTTGCGGACGTCGCCCGGGGGAAGCATTTTGAGGTCTTCGCGAAGGCGGCCGGAGGAGCCTCCGTCGTCGGTGACTGTGACGATGGCGGCCAGGTCCTGGATGAAGCAGGGAAGGGTTGTCGCGGCAGGTTCGGACCTGCGGTGGGGTCGGTGGGGTTGAGGGGGATAGGCCGGGTTGGGAGCAGGCTCTGCGCCGGGCAGCAAGCGGGTTGACAGGTCGGTTGCGCGGCGGGATGCGGGCGCGGGAACGTAGCGCTTGAGTCCGCGGAGAAGGGTAGAGAGGCCAGTGCCACCGCCCATGGCGACTACGCGGAGAGAAGGCTGGGAGTTCGTGCTGGCCGGAGATGGATTGGATTCGCGGGTCAAGGTTGCATTCAACTTCGGGGCATGGATCATCGGATGGTATCGAGGGTATCAGGGCAAGTTGTCAGTTGTCAGTGATCAGTTGTCAGTTGAGTTGTGGCGGGGTGTGAGTATCTTGCGACTGATCGAGACGGTGGATGAGCAGGCCGAACGTTAATACAGAGATTCCAGGCTTCGTTCAGAATGCCGTCTCATATCCCGAGGCCAATCGCTAGCGACAGTTGAGTCGTTTCCCCTGAAGGAATGAATGGGATGCGGGCCCGTCCGCTCAGGCTTCGGGGTAGAGGAGTTCGGTGAAGCGGGGGTCGTCGGCCATGTCCTGGAAGTCGGAGTCGGCGCGGGCCTGGATGCGGTTCCGGGCATTGAGGCGGATGGCCTCGGTAAGGAGTTCGAGGCAGTTGTGCGCATCTCCGGTCATGCTGGCGAGAACGGCGAGTCCATAGAAGGCGTAGTCGGCCTGGCCGTTATCGGCGATGATCTTCTTGAGTTCGGCGCGGGCGTCCTCGTAGTTGCCTTCGTTGAGCAGGGAGATGGCGTAGTCGTACCGCTCTTCGCAGGACTGGAACGAGGTTTTTCCTTTGGAGACCTGTTGCGTGCAGGCATTGATGTACATGCGGATGCGCTCAGCGAGGTCGGCGGGGCTGGAGGCGAGCATCTGGTTGAAGGCGGTGTGGGCCTTCTCGTACTTGCCATCCTGCATGAGGCGAAGGGCGGCCTCGTAGAGTGCGACGGTGTGGGCGCGGGCTCCGTCGGCCGATGCGGACGTGACCCCGGCGATTGTGCGCGGACGTTTGACGGTGGGTGGAGAAGCGGTCTTCATCGAATTGCTGTTCCTGTCTGTATATCGGTTGCCGGTAAGCTCGAGTGGGGCGCCGGGTTGTGAAGGACTGTCTTGTGTTGGTCAGGATGTTTCCCGTTGACGAGCTCCGCGGGGATGATGGTTGGCGACATCCAAACTTTATCGGCTAGTCTTGTTCCGGTTTTATACGCACACTTGACGAGAAGGTCAACCCGACTTCCGGGTGAGGTTGTGAGCATAGACCGCCGGGTTGAGTTCCGGGTCGTTATACATCTTCATCTGACGATAGAGTTTGAAGCGCCGTTTTCCGTTGAGAACTTCGATCCACAGCGTGTCCAGACAGGCGGCGAGGTCGCTGCGCTGCTCTTCGAGCAGCGCGAGGCGGCCGAGATTTTTTTGGCGATGGGCCTCGGATGCGGTGGTGCGGTGGGTCTCTTCGGCGGTGTGGTAGATCTTGAGCGCCAGGATGGAGAGGCGGTCGAGGATGAGGCCGGGCGATTCGGAATGGAGTGGCGCTGCGGGGTTCTGGTTGCCGGCGGCTGCAAGCAGAATGCGATCCATCGTTTCGACGAGATCGTTGCGCTGCTGGTTGAGTGCGTCGATGGCGTGCTTGACGGCGGCGATGCTTGCGTCGGAGACTCCAGGCTCGCGGGCCTTATCCTCCTCGTGCCAGAGGTCGAAGTTGGCGCGGTGATGGGCGAGGGCGGTGTTGATCAGATCTTCGTCGGGTGAGGAGGCGGGGTTCTGAGGCTCGCTTTCGTGCCAGCGTTGCGTCGCGTCGTCTTGCATCTGCGTGATTTGGAGAGCGTTCAACATTGTTGTCGGGTAGTGCGATGTGTTGTTGGCCCATCCAACTGTAGCAGCAGGCACACTTCCGATTCCACCGCGCAAGGGAGTGGAGGCGAACTGGAGGTCGACAGTCAGGCGAGAATCATTGGCCGGATGCCCTTTTGTTATCTTGTAAGGAGCCCTCATGCGCATTCTGCTGGTTGGAAACTACGCTTTGGACAATCAAGCGAGCATGCTGCGCTATTCGGATATGCTGCGCCGTCACTTGAATTTGCGCGGGCATATGGTGGAAGTGGTTCAGCCTGGGGTGGTGGTTGGCGGTTTGGTCGCCCAGCCGACGCTGCGGAAGTGGCTGGGGTACATCGACAAGTATCTTTTCTTTCCGCTCAGGTTGAGGACGCGCGCTGCGGGCTTCGACCTAGTGCACGTTTGCGACCATTCGAACTCGATGTACCTTGCGCACACGGCGTCGGTGCCGTCGAGCATTACGTGTCACGACCTGCTTGCGATTGGGGCAGCGCTTGGCCGTTATCCGCAGCAGAAGGTGTCGTGGGCGGGGAAGGTGCAGCAGCGGTGGATTCTGAAGCATCTTGTTGCCGCGCGCAGTGTGGTTTGCGTCTCCGGTACTACGGCCCGCGAACTCGCGGCGGTGTCGGGCGGCGAGAGGCGGAAGGTTGTGGTGATTCCAAATGCCACGGAGTTCGAATGCTCGCCGGCTCCTGAGGCGAGTGTCCTGGAGATCCGCGAGAGGCTGGGCATTGCGAAGGGTGAGTCGTATCTGTTTCATGTCGGCGGCGACCTCTGGTACAAGAACCGCTTTGGAGTGCTGCGGATCTTCAAGTTGGTGTTGGAGCGACTTGACAGCCTCGGAGCCGCGGCTCGCGGCTCAGGAAGCCGTGGCAGGGACGAGACAACTACGGAGATTCTGCGCGTCGCGCAGAATGACGGCTCAAGGGGCGTTGGCGGGGAGGCCCTTCCGTTGCGGCTGGTGATGGCCGGAGCGCCTTTGACTCGGGAGATGCGGGATTTTGTCGCTGCCAATCTGCCTGCGGGCAGCGTGATCGAGGTGACCGGTCCGACGGACGAAGATTTGCGGAGGCTCTACTCGGGCGCGGCGGCTTTGTTGTTTCCTTCTTTGTATGAAGGCTTCGGGTGGCCTTTGATTGAGGCTCAGTGCTGCGGCTGCCCGGTGATCACGTCGAACCGTGCGCCGATGACGGAGATCGCTGGGCCGGCGGCTCTTTATATCGATCCGGAAGACGAGGCGGCTGCAGCCGACACAATTGTGGCGAATCTTGATAACCTCGCGACGCTGCGTGAGGGTGGGTTCAGGAATGCGAAGCGGTTCGATCCTAAGGCAGTCTTCGAGGCGTATGAGGGATTCTTTGCCGGACTGCTGCGTACGAGGCGAATCACCGACGTCGTAATCGCTCCGAACGAGGCGGAAGCTGGACCCCGGGAAGTTCGGGATTAGGTTTGGCTCTCTGACGTTTCGCCGATGGCGTGGCTGGTCTCGATGCGCGACGAACGCAGAAGCTGGGCGATCTGCTTGAGGTGGAGTTGCGCGGCGTAGGCTCGCAGGATCTCCGCCTGAGGGAAGTTGCGGCCGGTGTGGCGCACTTCGGCCATGCGCTCTTCGAGGCGGACGATGTCGTCCTCGAGATACAGGCCGGCGGGCGGGACGTGGAAGCGCCAGTTGTGGATGCAGGTTGCGACGTAGGGGAAGCCGGCGTGGATATCGGTGGCTAGCTGTCCGAGGGCCGGTTCGAGCTGCTGGGCGAAGTCATCGTGATTGCTGTCTTTGACTGCGAACTCCAGAGCGGTGAGGGCGTCGAAGAGGTCGCGGCCAAACTGCGAGAGGAGGCTGAGGCCTTCGCGCATGCCGAGGCCTCCGGAGGGCTCATTGCGCGCTGCTTCCATCAGGCGATTGTTGGCGCGCATGATGCTGAACATGTCTTCGCGGACGGCAGTGAGATTGGTGGCGGGCTCACTGCGGAAGCCTTGCAGAATGGCTTCGAAGAATGCGCCGAGCAGAAGGAACTCCTGAGCGAGGCCGTCGCGTAGACGGAGGCGGGCGCGGTCGGGAAAGATTAGGGCGGAGACCGCAAGCGCGACCAGGATGCCGAGGAAGACGTCGACCACGCGATCCAGAGCGACGCTCCAGTGCGAGCCGGCCTTTACCAGCATGACGATGGTGATGGTGACGGCGGCGAGGCGTGAGCTTTCGCGGAGTCCAAGCAGCCCGCAGACGATGACCGCCGCGAGGATGGCGAGGATGTAGTTCCAGGGAAGTGTGCCGAAGAGCGTACACGCGAAGCCGAGGATGGCGCCGATGAGTGTGCCGAGGATTCGGTCGCGGGAGGCGCTGACGGTGGAGCCAACGTTGGATTGGAGAACGATGATGGCGCTGATTGCGCCCCAGTAGCCCTCGGGGAGATGGAAGCGCTGAGCGAGCCACCAGCAGAGGCCGGCCGCCAGCGCGGTCTTTGCGGCGTGGATGAGCAGGCGCTGGCGCTCCCAGACGGCGCCGCTGCCCGGCTCCATGCCCAGCCTGGTGACAAGCTGTTGCTGGGACCACGATCTGTTTGCCTTCGTCAGGCGCATCCGGGCACTCCGCTCATCGGAACCTATT
>DASWCA010000254.1:0-6952 GCA_036390355.1 Acidobacteriaceae bacterium | reverse complement strand
GATCACGACTGCCCAGAAGATTGGCTTCTCAAATACATTTCTCGACCCATCGTGGGGAATGACGGTTGAGCCGTAGACCAGCCCGGTAAGTTGCGATTCGGGCGTCGCCTTCGTCATGTAGCTGACGACGATGGTGACGATGACGCAGACGCACCAGGACCACAGTGCGCGGTAGAGGTTCGCAGCCATGGCCTGCACGCGCACGATGGTTTCGGCGGACGCATGCGGCTGCAGGATCATGAAGCGGATGTTGGTCTTGTCGTGCAGCACCATGGCCCACATCGCGATCGATGAAGCCGTACCGCACAGCAGGCCCCAGAAGCCTCCTGCCTTGCTGGCCCGTTTCCATAGCATGCCGAGGATGACGGTTCCGAAGAGCGGCGCGATGAAGAAGCTGAACAATTCCTGGACGTAATCCATGATGCTGGCCGCGCTCATGACCAGGTAGGCGGTGCCCACCGAGATCGCCATACCGATGATGGTCGACCAGCGGCCCATCGAAACATAGTGCGAGTCGGAAGCTTTCTTGTTGATGTACGCGCCGTAGATGTCGTACGTCCACACGGTGGAGAACGCGCTGACGTTGCCGGCCATGCCCGACATGAACCCTGCAATCAGGGCGGTGATGCCAAGGCCGAGCAAGCCCGGTCCGAGGTAGCGCACCATCATCAGCGGAAGCACTTCGTTGAAGCTGTGCGCGCCGTGGTTGACGACCATGTCCGAGCCGTCAGGGTAGAGCTGGATGAGGTGGCCGGCTGAATCCTTCAGCAGCACCAGA
Source organism: Acidobacteriaceae bacterium (assembly GCA_036390355.1). Lineage (GTDB taxonomy): Bacteria > Acidobacteriota > Terriglobia > Terriglobales > Acidobacteriaceae > Edaphobacter. The sequence continues at coordinate 6,174 of DASWCA010000254.1, read as the reverse complement.
GCCAGCAGGCCGGGAAGGATGACGAAGAACGGCACAAACATCTTGAACGCCGAACCGATGATTGGAGCAAGCCGCGCCGCGCGAAGATTGTTTGCCGAGAGCACGCGTTGCACGACGAGAAAGTCTGTTGTCCAGTACCCGAACGAAATCACAAATCCCAGACCGAAGACGAGGCCGGTCCAATGGATGCCCATCGGGTTTGTATCGAAGCTGCCCGTGGTGGACCACAGGTGCATGTAGGCAGGATCGCCCATGCGTGTGATGATCTGCGCCTTGAGATTCGTCCAGCCGCCGGCTTCGATCAGCCCGAGGATCGGGATCAGCGCCGCGCCTGCCCAGATGAGCACGAACTGCAGCACCTCATTGATGATTGCCGACCGCAGGCCGCCGAGCATGACGTAGATCGCGACGGTGATCGCGCCGACCCACATCGAGAAGTTGATGTCCCACCCCAGAACCACCTTCATCACCAGCGCCATTGAGTACATGTTGACACCCGACATCAGCACGGTCATGAACGCGAACGAGACGCCGGAGACTGCGCGTGCACCCTCGCCGAAGCGCAATTGCAGATAGCCCGGCACCGAGTGCGTCTTCGAAATGTAATAGAAGGGCATCATCACGATGCCGAGGAAGAGCATCGCGGGAATTGCGCCGATCCAGTACCAGTGGGTCGCGAGAATGCCGTACTGATACGCCGCGCCTGCCCAGCCCATCAACTCGAGCGAGCCGAGATTTGCAGAGACGAAACTAAGTCCGGCGATCCACGCTGACATCTCACGCCCAGCGAGAAAAAACTGCTCGCTGGTGTTAGTCGAGCCCTTCACGTAGAAGCCAATGAAGATCACCATCGCAAAGTAAAGCAGCAGGATTGCGAGATCGACCGGAGCAAGGTGTGTCAACTGCGTGGCGGCAAACATCATCAAGGCAGGGATCGGGGCAACATGCATCGGGATCATGCGTCCATTTCTGCCGAACGAAATACAAAATGTTCCCGTCCGGACTGGGCTACTTCTAGAAATTCATATTGCGGTCGTAAAGAAATATACGCACTTCCGCGACGAGATTCCATTCGCCATATTTGGACTTTGTGGGAGGGGCGTACATCTCGTGCTCTGTTTACCGAATCTACCTTAGGAAGAGCCCGTCAGGAGAGGGCTTGAGGAGTAACCGATGAATGGGACCAAAATAACGCGTTTCCTGATTGCTGCTGGACTTGGAGTGGGACTCAATTGTGGCATGGCGCTGGCCCAGACTGCAGGCCAGGACATGAAGGATGCCGGTCACGCTACCAAGGATGCGGCCGTGGACACCGGTCACGCGACGAAATCAGCCGCAAAGAGTACAGGCCGCGCGACCAAAAAAGCTTACAACAAGACGGCGAACGGAACTGAAGATGCAGCCAAGGATGTCGGCCACGGCACGAAGGTAGCTGCGAAGGATACCGGCCACGCCACGAAGAAGGCAGCGAAGGGTACGGCTCGCCGAACCGAAAACGCCGGCGATGCGCTGGCAGGCAAGCCGGAACAGCACTAGGCCGACATCTTCGCCATACAAAGAAATTCGACGAGGTTCAAGGAACCCGGACATGGAACGATCATGGCCGGGTCACTTGTTTAACGGATGAGTCGATTACGCCAACGTCGTATTGAATTGCGCAGGCGCGGGCGTCTCGGAAGCTGCTGTCCGATCGGGCCAGATTGTTTCCGCAGCCAGAAGGACGAGCGCCACCCAGTAAAGATCGGCGCCGAGCAGGTGGAGCAACTGCATCCAGGCCGGCGCGAGCAGAAGGACATCGGCGATCCCGAGGACGAACTGGAGCGCGAGCAGGATGAGAACGACGTTTGCGAGGCGCACGTTCTGTCCGCTTATTTCAGACGAGCCAGTCTGTCGCGAACGGCCAACCAGCCAGATTACGAATAGCGCAGCGATCAGTGCGCTCGCCGGATGGACGAGTCTCAAGCGGAGCAGCCACGGCGCGCCCGTCGCAAAGTCCTGCGTAAACGCCTGCTGGAGCGATGCGGCAGGGAAGAGCGTGTCGCCCAGCGCGGCCATCGATCCGCTGACCCCGACGCCGATGGTTGCGGCGAGTCCCGCGACCGCCCATCCGAAACTACGCACCCGATGCAGCCCAGCCCGGGCTTGATTTGTCGAAATAAATCGCGCGGTCAGCGTCAGCGCCGCCATCAGAAGCAACGTGTTGCTGAGGTGAATCGAGAGCAGCACCATCCGTCCCGAAGACTGGTTTCCCGTCACGTAACCCAGCTTCACCAGCAGCGCACCGAGCAGCGCTTCGTTCAGCAGCAGGATGGCCGATGCAACGGCGAACGCGCGAGCGGCATGGCCCTTCACCGTCGCACGGAAGGTCCAGATCAGCAGCGCGAGAACGATCAACGTCGAGCCGACAGTCATCTGCCGGTGCGTGAACTCGATGATGGTGTGGATGCCCGGCGATACCGGAATTACCTGGCCATTGCACAGCGGCCAGTGATTGCCGCAGCCTGCGCCCGAGCCGCTTGCGCGCACCAGAGATCCCCACAGAATGACCAGCACGGTATAGAACACCGCGAACCACGCAAATCGAGCCAAGCTGGGATTAGATACTCCCGGATTTATTGAAGCAGCGGCCATACTTCGATTCTATGCCCCGCCGGATGTACCCATTCGACCCATTAGTTTGGTGGCGCGATCAGCAATGCCGTGGATATTCCGTTGACCGTCGCGGACGTCACCCGCACGCGATCGCCCTTGGCGTAGTCAAACTTGAAGTTCGTGGCCACGCCTATCGAGGTGTCGGCCACGGTCTTCGAGTCGATGTGAATCGACTCCTCCGTGCCTTCGCTGTTCTTGAGCGTAAGCAAACGATCATGTTTGTTGAATTTCACCACAGCGCCAGTCTTCTTCTCGACCGGCCCTTTGCCCAGGTCGTGCAGCGCGACGGCGGTGCGCACGTCGCCATCGCCGAAATAGTAGACGATGACGTGGGTCTCGCCTGTGTCGAACTTATCCACTGCGGTTGCGTCGGCCTTGACGTTCTTGTCGAACTCAATAGCGCCGTCAGAGCGCTTTACCCAGTGGAAGTACAGCGGAGTGCCATCGTCCATCTCGATGCTGATCATCTCCACCTTCGGATGGATAGCCGTAACCATTCCGGTTACCGCGTGTACTCTCTGCTGCGCAATGCCGATCGCACTCACCAACGAAAGTCCTGCTGCGAGTACACAAATTTTGATTGGAGCCTTCATCGAGGTTCTCCTCGCGTCGTACGGTCTTCGGGGCAGGCTCGATTCCGAGCGTATGCCCGCGACCGTACAATCTACGGCATCCCCCACAACAAAAGAAGTGATGGCGGCCACATCTTCTGTTTGCGCTGTGTTATCAGCCGGCTGCGAGTTCCTTCGCCCGCTGCGTGGCCCGTTTAACCGCCTTGATCAGAGTCACCCGCAGTCCGCCCTCTTCCAGTTCCAGGATGCCGTCGACCGTGCAGCCTGCCGGCGTGGTGACAGCATCCTTGAGCAGCGCCGGGTGATAGCCGGTCTCCAGCACCATGCGCGCCGAGCCGTACGCCGTCTGTGCTGCCAGCAGAGTGGCGACGTCGCGAGGTAGTCCTACGTTCACTCCGGCCTCGGCCAGCGCCTCGATGATGATGTAGAGAAACGCCGGGCCCGAGCCGGAGAGCCCGGTAACTGCATCCATGTGCTTTTCGTCGACCACCACGGTGCGTCCGACGGTCTGGAAGATGCGCTGCGCGATCGCCATCTGCTCCGCGGTTACAAATCGTCCGGGGCACAGCGCAGTGATGGCGGCGGCGAGCATCGCCGGCGTGTTCGGCATGGCGCGGATTACGGCCAGATCGCATCCTGCTGCGTCCTCGATGGCGCGCGTCTTCACCGATGCGGCGAACGAGAGCAACATCTTGGCCGGATTCAGAACCGGACCAATCTCGGCAACCACGCCCGCAACCTGGATCGGTTTGACGCCGAGCAGGATCACATCCGCGTGCTGGGCGGCGGCGAGATTGTTGGTTCCGACTTCGACGCCAAACTGCGCGGAGAGCGCCTGCGCGCGGTCGGGATGCTGCACCGTCGCGACGATCTGGTCGGGGAGCAGGAGGTTGTTCTTGAGAAAAGCCTGCAGCAGAATGCCGCCCATCTTGCCCGCGCCAAGAATGGCCACGCGCAATTCGGGCAGTGTTACAGGCAAAGCACTTGGAGTCAGATAAGCATCGTCACTCATGGGAACAGGCTACCAGACTGCCTCCTTACAGCCAGTGGACGGACCTGCTTCCAAGCGCACTGAAAAACCGGGTGACTCTGAATCGGGAATCCATCGATCGAGGCGAGGCTTTCGCGTTGACAGGCTTGCGCCGGGATGCGGGGTTCGGCGCCGCCGCGGCACGCGCGCCGCTTCGCTGCGATTCTGGCGAACCATCCAGTCCGCCGAGAAGTGCATGTTCCAGCTCTATAAGATTGACAACGGAGTGGGCACTCCACTGGACGCGCAACAGGAGGTGACAGGCGTATTCAAGCCAAATACGACGATCACACTGTTGGTCATTGGGTCCAGGTTTACCGCCAGAGGTTCCAACACAGTGGACGGCGAGACGCTATCGATCGAAGGCACGGTCGCGCCAAACTCCTTTGGCGTGGCAGGCGTGTTCTGGTCCGGGGTCGACCCCGGTGGGTAACGGCAACGTATACAGCCGGTTGGAGATCTCCTAATCCGGTGAAGGCGAAGACGCTGGTCGCAATTCGGACTTTGCCGCGAAAAGAGCCAGTGAACTAACCGTCCGAGCGGCGGCGGAACCCGAGATATGTGACATAGGACACTGCTGTCCCGCGCGATCTGGATCAGACTCTAAATGTGCCAGTAAAAGCACTTCCCAATGGCTCGCGGGAAGCATAAGATTTCGCACGACATCTGGAGGCACGTATGTTGAAACTCCTATTCGCTCTGCCCGTCACGTTGCTCTTTGCGTTTCTGCCGCAGCAGCCTGCGGCTGCGCCCGACCCGCCCATGCCGACGGATGCTGCGACGCTGACCAACCCGGTTACGCCGACGGCGGACTCCCAGAAACACGCCAAGATGATGTATGGAATGGACTGCGCCATCTGCCACGGCGAAACTGGCAATGGAAAAGGTGAACTTGTCGCCGATATGCAGTTGAAATTGAAGGATTTCACCGATCCAAATGCCTTAAATGGAATGTCGGATGGCGAGCTCTTTTATATCATCAAGAATGGCAAGGGCAAGATGGGCGCCGAGGGTCCTCGAGCCAAAGACGATGTCATCTGGAACATGGTCATCCTGATACGTTCTTTCAGCAAGAAATAGGTCTGCGGCTCCCGACCCGGCTCAGGCGCCCTTTGCACACTCGTCTATGACCGTGGCCGCCTCGGGCATCACCCCAATCGTGGTTCCGCGATCGATTGGAGTTACATCCGCCCAACTTCGCAAAGTTCGTTTTCGCGTCGGTCTAAGCTTCTCCAACTCTTCAGCCTCGTAAACGGCAGCTGTGCCGTCCGAGAACCGGACCAGCACTTCGGTGCCTTCCAGAAAACTGGTTGAGATGATATGCAGCGGCTTGCGGGCAAACATGGCCTTGTCCGAAATGGGTGTCGATGGCGGCAAGATTGGCTCCTCGGCACAAATGATTTTTGTTTTTTTGGCGTTCCCGATCGTATTCCTTGGGATGCAGGCAATCGATTAATAGCAGCCTAGCGACGGCATCAGTTGTCTGTCACGATTTTGTCAACGAAATTGAACCGCGATCCCATTCGACTATTGAGGCTTTTGCGTCGCGATCCACGCGTCGGCCTGTTTCTCCAGAATATCCAGCGGCAGCGCGCCGGAGTCCAGCACCACATCGTGAAAAGCCTTGAGGTCGAACTTCGGGCCGAGCGCAGTTTTGGCGCGGTCGCGCAATTCCAGGATCTTTAGCTGGCCCATCTTGTAGCCAAGCGCCTGGCCCGGCCATGCGATGTACCGGTCGACCTCCGACTGGATATTCGTGTCGTCCATTGCGGAGTGTTCGTGGAAGTAGTCGACCATCTGCTGCCGAGTCCAGTGCTGCGAGTGAACGCCTGTGTCGACGACCAGACGGATTGCGCGCCACATGTCAGCCTCCAACCGTCCGTAGTCGGAGTAGGGATCCTGGTAGAAGCCGATTTCTTT
>DASWCA010000253.1:0-4246 GCA_036390355.1 Acidobacteriaceae bacterium | reverse complement strand
ATCGCTTCCAGGTCCGCCGGCGACACTACCGCGCCCGAAGGGTTCGAAGGCGTATTCAAAATAATGGCCTTCGTCTTCGGCGTAATCGCGGCCTCGATCATCTTCGCAGTAATGCGAAAATCCTCGCGCTCATCGCTCTCGACCAGCACTACCTTGCCGCCCGCATACTGGATGATGTCCTTGAACGAAACCCAATACGGCACCGGCAGAATCACCTCGTCACCATGATCCACCAGCACCTGGATGGCGTTGAACAGCGCCAGCTTTCCGCCAGTCGTAAACACGCACTCTTCGACAGTGTAGTTCGAACCGAAATCCGCCGCGTGGCGCTCGACAACGGCCTTGCGCACCGCGGGCACGCCGGCTACCGCCGTGTACTTCGAAAAATTCTTCTCGATCGCGTCAATCGCAGCATCCTTGATGTGCCGTGGCGTCGCAAAGTGCGGCTCGCCCGCGCCGAAGTTCGCCAGGCTGATCCCCGCCGCCTGCATCTTCAGCGCTTCCGCTGTAATCGCCATTGTGGCCGAAACTTCAATCCGATTAATCCGGTCCGTCAATACCTTGGTCGCTGTAACGCTCATACCTCCAGTCTGACAGATTTCCCCGCCCGAATAAAGCATTTTGCTGTTCGGTGTACGAACAGACGATCGTCGATTGCCGATAGCTGAAAATGAATCCCTCACCCTGCCCCGCACTCACGCTTTCCAGTACACTGACCAAAAGCACTCACATTTGTTGCCCTTCCAACCGGTCGGCGTACACCAGCCGCCTAAGGAGTCGCACACATGCAGCCAGACCCAGCGCTCTCGGCAGCCCACCGGCCGGACGTCCTCGCCGACCCGATGCTCCTGCGCGAGTGGTTCGCCGTCGCATGGTCCTGCGAGATCGCACCCGGCGCAATCCTCGCACGCCGGTTTATGGGACGAGATGCGCTCCTCTGGCGATCCGCCGAAGGCCTCGTCTGCTGGCGTGACCTCTGCATCCACCGCGGCGCCAAACTCTCTCTTGGCACCGTCGCGACTGCGACCTCCGGCCCCCAGTCCGGCAAGGAATGTCTCGTCTGTCCCTACCACGCGTGGCACTACTCGCCCTCAGGCCAGTGCGTTCTCATCCCCGCTCAGCCCGGCCAGCCTCCGCCTGCAAAGGCCCGCACCGAAACCTACCACGTCCTCGAGCGCCACGGCGTTGTCTGGGTCTGTCTCGGCGACCCCTTCGCCGCGCTTCCGGATTTTCCCGAAACCGCCTCCCGCCCTGCCCGCACCATTCTCGCCGGACCCTACCTCTTCCGCGCCAGCGGCCCCCGAGTCATCGAGAACCTCTTTGACGTCGCTCACCTTGGATACGTCCACGCCGGAATGCTCGGCGACCCGCAGCATCTCGAGATCGAAGACTACGAAGTCACCCTGGGCCCCTACGGTCCCGAAGCCACCAACATCCGCATCTGGCAGCCCGACCCCGACGGCACTGGCCGCTCCGCCCTCGTCGAATACCACTACTGGGCGCGCGGCCCGCTCACCGCTGGACTCACCAAGCGCCCGGCCCAGAACGATGGCGCACCCTTCGCCATTCTCGCCTCCGTCGTCCCTATCGACGCCGACGCCTGCGAGTCCCGCCTTATCATCACAATCGACGCCAACACTGAAGTCTCCGACGCAGACCTCCTCCGCTTCCAGGACACCGTCACTGCGCAGGACAAGATCATCGTCGAATCGCAGCGCCCCGAACTCCTTCCGCTCGATCTCCAATCCGAACTTCACCTCCGCTCCGACCGCATGGCCATCGCCTACCGCAAATGGCTCCGCGACATCGGCTTCACCTACGGAACCGCATGAGCGCTCAACTCCAAACCGCATCCCCGCAGTCCGCCGCCGGAGAACCCTGGTTCACCTCAGGAGACATCGACGGCTTCTTCGGCCTTTTCTTCTCTGGCTTCCCCGACCTCCTCCTCATCGTCGCCCTCGCGCCCATCTGCGGATTTCCCGCGCAGTTCGTCGCCAGCCACATACTCCCCGGAGCCGCCATCTCCATCCTCGCCGGAAACCTCTTCTACGCATTCCAGGCACGCCGCCTCGCAGCGCGCAACGGAAGATCCGACGTCACCGCCATCCCCTTCGGCGTCAACACGCCCACCATCTTCGCCTACGTCTTCCTCATCATGGGCCCGATCTTCGCCCGCACCGGCAACGCCGATCTCGCATGGCACGCCGGCTTATTCGCCTGCCTGCTCAGCGGTGTCCTGCAAACGATCTGTTCCTTCGGCGCCGACTGGCTCCGCCGCAACACGCCTTCGGCAGCGCTTCTCTGCCCCATTGCCGGACTCTCGCTCGCCTACCTCTGCATGGGCTTCATTTTCGGCGTCTTCGATCAGCCCGCCGTCGCGCTCCTGCCGATGATCGTCCTCTTCGCTCTCTATGGCGCGCATCTTACGGGACCGTTCCGCCTTCCCTTCCGCATCCCGCCCGCACTCCTCGCTATCGCTCTCGGAGCCGTGCTCGTTGCCGTCATGCGTCACTTTGGCCTTTACACCGCGCCACTCCCAGCGGTCGCGAAGCCGTCCCTCTACCTCCCTCACCCGGTTCAGATTTTCAGTATCTTCACCCACCGCGAATGGTGGAGCTACCTCAACCTCATCGTGCCTCTCAGCCTGCTCGACGTCGCAGGCAGCCTGATGATCCTCGAATCCGCCCGCCTCGCCGGAGACGACTTCGCCACCCGCCCCTCGCTGCTCACCAACGGCATCGCCACCATGCTCGCCGCCGTCCTCGGCAGCCCGTTCCCCACCACGCTCTACATCGGACACGCCGCGCACAAGGCCAACGGTGCGCGCTCCGGCTACTCCGTCCTCAACGGAGCGCTCACCTGCATTCTCTGCCTCACCGGAATCCTGCCGCTCGTCCTGCGCGTCATCCCCATCGAAGTCGCCGGGCCGGTCATCGTCTGGTTCGGTCTCATGACCGTTGGCCAGGCCTTCACCGAAGTCCCCCAAGCCCATGCCGTCGCCGTGGCCATGGGCCTGCTTCCACTCCTCGCGCAGTGGGCCTCCACCCTCATTGACACGGTCCTCCGCGGCTCCGGAACCTCGCTCGCCCAACTTGCCCCGCATCTCGACCGCAGCGTCGCCATCGGCGGCATCTTCGCGCTCGCTCAGGGAGCGCTCCTCATCTCCATGCTCTGGGCCGCCTCCATGGCTTCGATCGTCGACCGCCGCTTCCTCCGCGCTGCCGCATGGATGCTCGCCGCCTCAACCCTCTCCGCCTTCGGCCTGATCCACGCCTATACGCTCACGCCCGCCGGCCTCGAAGGCCGCCTGGGCTGGTGGGCCGCCCCCCAATTCACCCTCGTCTATGCAGCCGGCGCAGCCTTCCTCGTCCTCTGCCACATGTACGCCCGCCGCACCCAATTGCGAGAGGCCGCAGCCAGCTAACTCTTCTTCCGCACCACCCACGTCGTCATGCATCGCTGTCCCTGCACCACCGTCGTCTTCAGCGGATCCACCAACTCCCCGCCCAGCGCCCGCGTAAGTTCCATCAGCATCGCCTCGTCCACCAGGAACCACTCCGCCCCGTGCGACATCCGAAACCGCCCCTTCCCCACCGGCTCAAACTCAACCCCATTCCCCGCACCGATTGTCGATCCCAGCCTGCAGAAAAGCAGCCCGCCCGGCCGCAGCACTCTCCATAATCCGCGCACCATCGCATTCAGATGCGCCTCATCCCGGGCAAAATGCAGCACGGAGTGGCACACCACCACATCCGCCAACGCATCCGGAAACGGCATCGCCTCAATCCCCGCCACTTGGAAGTTCGCACTCGGCAACCCCGGCGCCACCGTCCTCACTAGCTCTCGAACGCCTTCCACCGCTCCGGCGTCCGAATCCACTCCAAATACCTCATACCCCTCGCGCAGCAGGTAGGCAACGTTGCGCCCACCGCCGCAACCCGCATCGACCACTCGCATCCCTGGCGCGATATTCCCCCGCAGGATCTGGTCGAACAGATAGATATCGATCTGCCCAAACTGCTCCTGGAGCGTCATCTTTCCCATCTAGCTCTTTGCCGTTCCCTTCGCCTTCATCCGCGTCATCACCAGCGGCGGCACCAGCTCCGTCACATCCCCACCCAGCTTGAACACGCCCTTGATCAGCCGCGAACTCACATACGTGTACTTCTCCGCCGGCATCATGAACAGCGTCTCCAACGCCGGGTCCAGCTTGCGGTTCATCATCGCCATCTGAAACTCGTACTCA
>DASWCA010000252.1:0-3072 GCA_036390355.1 Acidobacteriaceae bacterium | reverse complement strand
CTCCAAATGTAAGAGGACCCGATTGAAAGACACTCCGGCCTGAACCGGGGGAGTAGAGATTGTCTTCAGAAGGGTCGAGCTGAACCTTGTCCTGAGACCCGGCTATGGTTCCGTCTGGATCAAAGACCATTGCTGAGATGTACAGGGCATTGCCGACGAGGCGCTCGGTTCCGAGGACGACGGTGAGGTTTGCTTTCTGCGTGGCGGCTGCGATGGCGGACCAGGCGTGCTCGAGAAACAGCGGGTCAGGGGGAGGAACGGACTTTCCGATCCGGTAGCCGGGAACGAAGCATTCTGGGAAGCAGATGAGGCTGGTACGGGCGGTGGCGGCTTGAGCGATGGCTTGCTCGGCTGAGGTGACGGAGTGGTCGGGAGTGGCAGGGAATGGGAGATTGGCGAGTGCAATTCGAAATGTGTTCATCGTCGTCAGTGCAAGCACTTCCTAGTTGAATTTAAAGTAGCGCTTTAGGTTTAGGACTGGCTTTTCGAAGCGATACCACATGAGGGTGGCGAAGCCTATAGAGGCCGCCAGGCGAATGATGATCACGGCAATGTTGCCGGGGATGCCGAAGCGGTCGAGTGGGAGGTCAACGTAGCCCCCGAGGACGGAGAATACGAGGATGTGGGTGACGTAGAGGCCGTAGCTGATTTTACCGATGAACAACAGCGGCTCCAAGGTGAGTGCCCGGCAATAGAGGTTGGGGCGCGGTGCGGCCTGGGCGATGAGAGCGGCGATCAACATCCCGCCGAATCCGATTCCCAGAAGAGTGTCAGTGAAAGCAGAACCTTGGTGAAGCATGAGGACAACGCCGGAGGCTCCGGCGGCCAGTGCGGCGCGGGAGATCCATTTCCATGCCGCAGGGGACCAACTCGTAACGCGCAGGGCGATGGCGATCAGTGAACCTATGGCGAGTCCGTCGAGATGGGTGAGGGTGTGGGTGGGCGAGAAGCGATCCCCGTAAAAGTAACGCACAAGAGGGGAGGTGGCAAGCATGGCTGCGGCCATGGGGATGAGCCAGCGCGAGGGAAGGCGGCGGGCGATGGGCGTCCAGAAAATATAGAACTGCTGCTCGATGGCGAGGCTCCAGGTGGGGCCGATGGCTCCGGGCAAGGATATGTGCCAGAGGTTCTGGACGAATAGGAGAAGAAATATCCAAGGCGCGGCGGTGATGTCATGAAAGGTTGCGCGGGGGCCTCTGAATACGAGCGGGAAGAAGCCGTAGAAGAGAAAGAGTAGCATCCAGTAGACGGGCCAGATGCGAAGGAATCGGCGGGCAAAGAAAGCTTTGTAAAAATGAGGAGCGGTGCTGGCGTCAAGGATGATTCCGGTGATGAGGAATCCGGAGAGCACAAAGAAGAGACTGACGCCGCACCATCCCCAGACGATGAAGGGCTCAAGGAACGTGCCCTGGAATCGCGGATGGCAGTGGTAGAGGACGACGGCGAGGATGGCGATGCCGCGGAGTCCATCGAAGGCAGGAATGAAGGCGGGCAGCCACGCGGGGCGCAGAAGCAGGGGAGCCGTAGGGGTTCCGGCTGCGCCTTGGGCGGTGACTGCCGATGCCACTATCGGGAAATTCCTTCCATGGGTGAACTGGCGGAAGCATAGAGCTTACGGGGCATGCGCCCTGAGAGGTAGCCTTCGCGTCCAGCGATGACGGCGTGTTTCATGGCTGAGGCCATGAGGACCGGGTCTCCGGCGGCGGCGATTCCGGTATTCATGAGTACGGCGTCGAAGCCGAGTTCGAGAGCGAGGGCCGCGTCGGAAGGGACGCCTACGCCGGCGTCCACGATGAGCGGGACGGAGGAGATCAACTCGCGGAGGATGCGGAGGTTGGCGACATTCTGGATGCCAAGACCGCTGCCGATGGGCGCGCCGAGAGGCATGACGACGGCTGCTCCGACATCGATGAGGCGGAGCGCAACTACTGGATCATCAGAGGTATAGGGGAGAACGGTGAAGCCTTCCTTTACCAGTACTCGGGTCGCTTCGATAGTGGCGGCAACGTCGGGGTAGAGGGTCTTCTGGTCGCCAATGACTTCAATCTTGACCCAGTCGCTGAGGCCGACTTCGCGTCCGAGGCGGGCGACGCGAATGGCGTCATCGGCGGTGTAGCATCCGGCGGTGTTGGGGAGAAGGAAGTACTTTTTGGGGTCGATGAAGTCGAGCAGCGATTCCTTGCCGCGGTCGAGGTTGACGCGACGGACGGCGACGGTGACGACTTCGGTTCCGCTGGCTTCGAGCGCGGCGGCAGTCTGGGGACCATCCTTATACTTTCCAGTGCCGACAATGAGACGGGATTGGAAAGACTTACCTGCAATTACTAGCGAGTCCATGCAGATATTGTAAACACTTTCGGGACGAAAGCAGCGAGTTTATCGAGGTAGTCCTAGCCGCTGTTCTCTAGTTGTGGTTTTGCTTACAATCCGGCTTTCCGCAGCATCTTACGAAGCCCGGCGGCTCCCAATTCTCCATGGTGAGACGCGACCACGGTGCCGTTTCGGTCAACTCGAACGTACATCGGAAGGCCGGTTTCTGTGCGAAGAGAAGTCAAATCTGTGTCCTTCGTGAGCATAGTCGGGCAACTCCGGGGGCTGCGAGAGAGGTAGGTCTGAACGACTTTTGGTTCCTCGCCGACGTTCACTGCGAGGACTAGTAGGCCCCTGCCGGAGAAATCGGAAAAGATGTTGAATGGGGCACCTGTTGCTCTCCTATGCTGTCGGTGCTTTGGCTATGCTGTGCGCTGCGACGTCTACGGGGGCGGAGTCGGCGTAGAGCTGCTCGATCTGCTCCTTGTAGCGGGCTTCGACGTGGCGGCGGCGCAGTTTAAGAGTGGGAGTGAGGGTTCCGTCTTCGATACTCAACTCCTCGGGGATGACCAGGACCTTCTTGAGGCGTTCGTAGCGGGCGAGGTTGTGGTTTACCTTCTCGACGATGGCTTCGTAGAGAGATTGAATTCTTGGATCGCTGACCAACTCCTGGCGAGTACGGAAGGTGATGCCGTTTTCTTTGGCCCAATCCTCAAGGGTAGCGAAGGCCGGAACGATGACGACGGCGGGGAAGCGGCGGCG
>DASWCA010000251.1:0-6145 GCA_036390355.1 Acidobacteriaceae bacterium | reverse complement strand
TGCGCCGATCACCACAACTACATCGGTCGACGGAAATTCGGGATTGATCTGCTCCATCTCGTAGAGCGCGGCGTAGGACACATTCGCCTCGGCAAGCAGCACGTTCATGTGGCCAGGCATGCGGCCGGCGACAGGATGAATGGCGTATTTAACGCCTACGCCGCGACTCTCCAGCAACTCGGCGAGCTCGCGGACGGCGTGCTGAGCCTGTGCGGTGGCAAGGCCGTATCCGGGGACGAAGATGACTCGATTGGCAAAGGCCAACTGCATCGCGGCGTCTTCGAGGTTGATCTCGCGCATCACGCCGCCGGTATCGGCTGAGGCTTCGGCAATCACCGACCCAAAACCGCCGAAGAGCACGTTGGTGATGGAGCGGTTCATCGCTTTACACATCAGGACTGACAAGATGAACCCGGAGAAGCCGTCGAGCGTGCCGGCGATGATGAGGACGTTGTTGCCGAGGACGAATCCAGTTGCGGCGGCAGCCAGGCCGGCGTAGGAGTTCAGGAGCGACATCACGACCGGCATATCCGCCGACCCGATAGGGATGACCAGCATCACGCCGAACGCGAAGGCGAGGCCCAGCATGGCGTAGAAGGCAGCGACTGTCGCGGGGTGGATCCAGAAGTAGACGAAGCTGCCCGTCATGGCGAGAAAGATGAGCAGGTTGATCGCATTCTGGCCGCGGAACTGGATGGGCTTGCCCCCGATCACGCCTTGCAGCTTCCCTGCCGCGATAAGCGACCCGGTGGTGGTCAGGGCGCCGAGCATGACTTCGAAGCCAAGCGCGCCGCGTGTGATTGCTCCCATCTGCGCGCCGTGGACGAGGAACTCGCCGACGCCGACCAGTGCCGCGGCGAGTGCGCCAAAAGCGTGCGAGAGCGCCGTCCGCTGAGGCATCGCGGTCATGGGAACGGAGATTGCCATCCACCCGCCGATGAGCGAGCCAAGGGTGAGGCCGGCGATGATCCATACCCAGGTGACGATGTGCTGGCCGACCAGGGTGCCGAGTATGGCGGCGAGCATTCCGGCTTCGGCAAGGAACATGCCGCGGCGTGCCGTCTCCGGATGCGACATACCTTTCAGGCTGAGTACGAACAGGATGGATGCGAGGAGGTAGGTGGCCTCCATGAAGTAGGATTCGAGGGTCATTTGGACCCCGGAGTGTTGGGCGCCTTGGGGTCTAGACGCTTGCCGAACATCTTGAGCATGCGATCGGTTATGCCGAATCCGCCAACCACGTTAATGGTTGCCGCGGTGACGGCGACGAAGCCGAGGATGTGCGCAAACAGCGGCGCATGCCCGGCGCCTGCCAGCACCAGAGAGCCGATGAGCGAGATGCCGGAGATGGCGTTGGTGGCGGACATCAGCGGCGTGTGCAGCAGCGGCGGCACGCGGCTGATGACCTGGTAGCCGAGAAAGGCGGCCAGGGCGAAGACGTAGACCGAAGCGATCAGGACTGCTGGATTCATAGGCGACCAGGTTCTAGGTTCTAGGTTCGAGGTTCGAGGGAATAGGCAGGATATAGGCTTCGAGCGATTGAGCCACGCGGGGATTGGTTATCTGGCCTTGGTGAGCCACGCAGGAGCCGCGGATGATCTCGTCGTCCATATCCAGATGGAGGGCGCCGTCTTTGACGAGGAGACCAAGGAAGTTAGTGATGTTGCGGGAGTAAAGCTGGCTGGCGTGGCCAGGAATTGTCACCGGAAGATTGAGCGGCGCGAAGAGGGTGACTCCGTTAAGAACTTGAGTCTCGCCAGGTCGCGTCAGCTCACAGTTCCCCCCAGCGGCCGCTGCGAGGTCGACAATGATTGTGCCGGGGCGCATGTTTTCCACGGCATCGCGCCGGATGAGAAGTGGGGCTGGGCGGCCGGGGACCTGTGCGGTGGTAATGATGACGTCCGCTGTCTTTGCCGTTTTAGCGATGAGGTCCCGGCCGCGTTCGAGCGCCTCTTCGCTGAGTTCGCGGGCGTATCCGCCCTTATCTTCGGTGTCCGTAACGAGGCCGCCAAGGTCGACGTCGAGGAATTTCGCTCCCAGAGAGCGGACCTGTTCGCCTGCGGCAGCGCGAACGTCGTAGGCCTCGACGACGGCGCCAAGGCGGCGGGCAGTGGCGATCGCCTGCAAGCCTGCGACCCCTGCGCCAATGACGAATACCCTGGCGGGTGCGATGGTTCCCGCAGCGGTCATCAGCATGGGAAAGAGGCGCGGCAGGGTATCCGCGGCGAGGATGACAGCCTTGTAGCCGGCGACAGTGGCCATCGACGACAAAGCGTCCATGGCCTGCGCCCGGGTGATCCGGGGAACCAGTTCAACGGCGAACAGAGAGACACCGGCTTCGATTGCGGCAAGCAGATCGGCAGGATGGTCGAGTGGCCGGAGAAAGCCAATGGCAATTGCGCCGCGCTTGAGCCTTCGCTGATCCTCAGAGGGTGGGGCGTTGACCACCGGCAGTATGTCCGCCGAGGAGAGGAGGGTGGCACGCTCCAGAGACAGGTTCGCGCCGGCCCGGGCGTATGCCTCGTCGCTATGGCCCGAGGCGAGCCCGGCGCCGGCTTCGACGGCGACCTCCAGACCTTTGGCGATCAGGGATTTGACGGCGTCGGGAAGGAGTGCAACGCGAGTCTCTCCGGTTGCGGCTTCTTTCAGGACTGCAAGGCGCAAGACGTGTCCTCCGGCGGATGAAATTGCACGATTCATCCGCCTTTTGCTGCAAAGGTACGGTGACGGGGCTGGCCCCGATTGGCTGCGGCCAGCGTGTCGCGATTGTCAGGTTCCAGATGCTACGCCGCGCGAACAGCGTTGTCGCCTGAAAGGGCCGCAGATGCGGCCTGGTTCCTAGATTCTGTGGTTGCTCGATCAGGATAGGCGGCAACCGCAACTACCGGATGTGACAGGAGTCACGGTGGAACTGCGCTTCCTATGACTTCTTAACTTTTTGGGAGAAATGGCCCAGTTATACTCGAAGGGACCCGTGACGCAGAGTCGATGTGGAGTACTGAGGGCCAGACCGTACGACCCGAGAAAGCGAACCGATGAGCCTTCCTGGAACTCTTGAAGCTGGTCAGACACTTGACCACTTCCGCATCGACGGCGCCGTCGCCGACAGCGGCATGGCGTCCATCTTTCGCGCGACCGATCTGCGGGATGGGAAGCAGGTTGCTCTCAAGGTTCCTCACTTCGCGATGGAGGCCGACCCGGCGCTTTTTGACCGCTTTCAGCGCGAGGAGGCGATCGGGCTAGCGCTCGACCATCCCAATGTGATGCGCATCTATCCCGTGGACGACCGGTCGCGGGTCTACATGGCGATGGAGTGGGTGGACGGCCGGCTGTTGCGCCAGGTGATGTACGAAGCGGGCAAGATGCCGCCGGCGCGGGCGATTCGGATCACACTCGGGATTCTGAAGGCGCTCGAATATATCCACAAGAACGGCGTCGTCCACCGCGATCTCAAACCAGAGAACATCATGCTCGATCCCCAGGACGGCATTAAGCTGATCGACTTCGGCATCGCTTCGCAGGCGGGCGCAAAACGGCTTACGTATGCGGGATTTACGCAGGCGCTGGGGAGTCCGGACTACATTTCCCCGGAGCAGGTGAAGGGAAAGCGCGGGGATGCGCGGTCCGACCTGTATGCCGTTGGAGTGATGCTGTACGAGATGCTGTCGGGCAGGACGCCCTTTTCCGGGCCCTCGCCGCTGGCGGTGATGAACGACCGGCTGATCAATCATCCGCTGCCTCCGCGGGAGGCCGAGCCTAGTATCACCCCGCAGTTGCAGGAGGTGCTGTACCGGACACTGGAGCGGGATCCCAAGAACCGTTATCCCTCCGCGCACTCGTTCGCGCAGGACCTGGAAAATCTGGAGCAGGTAGGGGTGGCGGAGCGGTCGGAACTGGCTGACTGGAAGAAGCGAAAATCCGCCACATCGCGGAAGGCGCTCTACTACGCCGGCCTTGCGCTGATCCCGTTTGTTCTGTTCCTCCTGATGATGCTGCTGGCTCGGCATCGATAAGGAAAAGCATGCCTTCCGGAGTGCCCGGGCAAATCTTCATGGGTTCTTTATGTCTTCCCCGATAGGTTGGAAGAGGTAATCCAAATTCCAGAAACCTGTATCGGCAAGGAGATTCGCGTCCCTATGACAAAATACAAACTCGAATACATCTGGCTTGACGGCAAAACGCCTATTCCCGGGCTGCGCGGCAAGACTCAAATCAAGTCATTTGAACATCCGCCTACCCTTGCTGATATGCCGCTTTGGGGATTTGACGGCAGTTCGACCATGCAGGCCGAAGGGAAGAAATCCGACTGCATTCTGCACCCCGTGGCGTCGTATCCGGATGCGAGCCGGAAGGATGCTTTTATCGTTCTTTGCGAGGTCATGCACCCAGATGGCACGCCGCATTCCACCAACTATCGCGCCACGATCGAGAAGGACAACGACCTCTGGGTGGGCTTTGAACAGGAGTACTTCCTGTACAAGGATGGGCGTCCTCTGGGCTTCCCGAAGGATGGGCATCCGACCATTCCCCAGTTCCCGTACTACTGCGGCGTTGGCTATAAGTACATGGGCAGTATTGCCCGCCAGATTGTCGAAGAGCATCTGGAGCTGTGCCTGGCTGCCGGGATCAATCACGAAGGCATCAACGCCGAGGTGGCGAAAGGCCAGTGGGAGTTCCAGATCTTCGCCAAGGGATCTGCGAAGGCTGCCGACGATCTGTGGACGGCTCGCTACCTGATGATGCGCCTCTGCGAGAAGTACGAAGTGGATGTGGAGTTGCACTGCAAGCCCATCAAGGGTGACTGGAATGGATCCGGCATGCATACCAACTTCTCGACGAAGTTCATCCGCGAAGAGGGGGGCAAGGAATACTTTGAAGCCCTCATGGCGGCGTTCGAGAAGAATGTGGCCGAGCACATCGCCGTGTATGGCCCGGACAACCATCTGCGGCTGACCGGTCTGCACGAGACACAGGCGATCGACAAATTCAGCTACGGTCTGTCTGATCGCGGCGCTTCGATCCGGTTGCCGGTACACTTCATCAAAAACGATTACAAGGGCTACCTGGAAGATCGCCGTCCGAACTCAGAGGCTGATCCGTACCAGATCGTCTCGCGCATTCTGCAGACGGTCAACAGCGTGCCGAAACCCGTGTACGCATAAGCAAGAGCATTGCAGTGAAGTTGGGGGTGTGGGATGTGGAGGCGTACTCGCTCCTCGTTCCGCACCCCTCTTCATTTGTGATTGCGAGGGCTAAGTGGCAAGGGCGGCCTTGCTTAAAGCCCGCAGGCAATCCATTGCCCGCGCCGGGATAATCTTCATGAATTCTTTATGCCTGCGCGGCTAGTTTCAAAAGACGAACGGCTGGATCGAGGCGTTGCCCGGAGGAGGACACATGTCTGAGTACCGCAATTTTCTGGCTCTAAGCTACGACGAACTTGAGGAATTGAACCTGAAGGCGAAAGCCGACCGCCTGAACCGGGTGTCGATCGATAAGATTCGTGAAGAGCGCCTGAAGTACCTCACCGATGAGAAACACATCAAGGCAGTGACGGTCATGTTCTCCGACCTTGAGGGACGCATCCATCTGCTCGATTACGACAAGAAGTTTCTGATCGGCAGCTACGACAATTTGACGTTCGACGGCTCGTCGATCCGCGGGTTTACGGCGCAGAAGGAGAGCGACCTTCGCCTTGGAATCGACTGGAGCGCATTTTACTGGGTGCCCGCCGATGTGTTCGGTACGGGCAAGGTGCTGGTCTTCGGCACGGTGATCGACAAAGGCGGCGGCCTCTACTCGGGCGATCTGCGCGGTGTGCTGAAGAACTATTCCGACAAGTTATTCAAGGAAAAGGGTTGGACGCTGAACGCAGCCAACGAGATTGAGGGCTTCCTGTTTGCCGGTACGGATGCGGAGAAAGACTATCACCTGACGGGCAAGTTTGAATTCGTCAACACGGGCGGATATTACCACTCGCTGCCGCTCGATCCCCTGCGCAAATTCATCGACACGGCTGCGGAAGTGCAACGCGCAATGGGCTTCGCGAACGAGAAGGACCACCCGGAGGTCGCGCCCAGCCAATTCGAGATCAACTATGGCTACGGCGAGGTGGTTGCGGCAGCCGATCAGATTCAGCTCTACAAGC
>DASWCA010000250.1:0-1692 GCA_036390355.1 Acidobacteriaceae bacterium | reverse complement strand
AAGCGGCGCTTGCGCTCGGGGCCGGTCCCGAGCTCGAACAGCAACCCAAACTCATCCTTCCCATAAACGGTGATGCGGCCCGTGGGATAAACCTTCCAGATCTCGCTGTCTACTACGATGGTGCGTCGTGTCATCAGGCCGAGCGCCTACGGGGGCGTGAATATAACCCGGAAAGTCTTTCGGAGGCTGAGAACCTGCAACCCCAGTCTGTTCATTCGCGCGCCCGTGACTGCGAGCTTCACCGCAATTGCGCGGGTCAGGCACCACAGACGGGAGATCGCGTGCTGCTGCTCGAACTCCGCAGGCGCTCGGACCTCGCCCTGTTAGCTCTTGCGACCTGTCTTGGCGAAGAACGTCGAGAACATCGGCTCCACCGCCCGCGACTTGCATTTCGGGCAGGCAGGGCGCCGCTTTCCGTGCTCGCTGATCGATTGCTCGTAGCTGAAGCGCTTCCGGCACTTGGTGCAGCGGTACTCGTAGATAGGCATAAGCGAAGGGAAGTTATTCCCGCCCGAAACGGCGGTCAAGAACGAGGCGTGTATCTTCCTAACGGACTGCGCATAGGGGCGACGGTCAAACCATTCACGAACGCAAGTCTGCCGCAATACGGGGCGCCGTCAGCTCCAGGTGTGCGTTAGGCCGTGGACGGACGATTCATAACGTAAAGATCATCGTCGCCGAAGAATTCGCCCCTGAAGGTTGCGATACAGTTCTTACTGACGTGCTTTGCGTGTTGCATCGCCCGATTTGCCTTTTCCTGCACCTCGCGATCGGTCAAGAAGGAATCTGGGGTGACGAGGCATAGGCCGATGGAGACGGCAATACGCTCGTGGATTCCTGGGAATTCAAGAGAACGGAGCCCCTCTTGGAGGGTTTGCAGAAACTCGCCAGCAACTTTTAGATCCATGTTAGGGAGGAGTAGGAGGTACTCATCGCCGCCGAAGCGATAGGCCCAGCCATGGGAGTAAACGTGAGCCTCGATTGTCCGCATGATCTTTGGCAAGAGATCCCTGTCGACGACGGATTCCGTGTACCGGGTGTTGAGGGCCTTGAAGTCGTCGATGTCAGTGAACGCGACAGCGACATTTATGTCACGAAGCCAGCTCTCAATCCGACAACGACGTAGCGCTGGTAGAAAGCTCGCGGGGGACAGGAGTATCCGGAACTTGTCGTCATAGTCAGAGCCACGTAGGTCAGGCGCGGCGGGCATAACCTGATACGTATCCCGAGGTGTCAAGAAATCGGTTAACCGGGGCAGGCGACTTGGCCGAGTGTTTTGGAACCATTCCTCCGACATTAAACGTCTTACGGGCTCTGACTGCGCCTCCAGTGCGTCGCGGATCTCTGAGCTGGTCGTCTTCAAACGGATCTCTTCGTGCTTTTCCGCCAAATGCTGGCGCTGGTAAAGCAGGATCCGCTTGAGCAACGGCGTGTGCCTATCGTCGATCTCGATGGGCTGGTCGAGCTGCCTGCCGAACTGGTTTTCCAGCTCGGTCATGTCAGTATCGAGGGTGCTCAGGGCAGCTGGTATTATGCCGCCAGTGGCTTTGCGCACCGGCTCGAGCAACCACTCCTGAAACCAGATGCGAAGGTCGGACGCGTAATGATAGAGGCGAGCTCGATCCTGGGGATCGAAGGATGGCATTAGCTGAACTCCTCAGCGCGGTTTCTCGAGCGGAGGCAACGTAACGT
>DASWCA010000249.1:0-16137 GCA_036390355.1 Acidobacteriaceae bacterium | reverse complement strand
CGATGAGACGCTGGGCGACCGCATCGGCGAACGCATGCGCTCGCGGTTGCAGGAGATGTGCGTCGTAGTGGAGATGCACGGCGAAGACTTCCGCCAAAAAGTAAAGCGCGCGAGTTTCGCCTGAACCGGGTCTACGTCGTCGCCGACAAAAGCAGCAGGCACGCGCCGCCCAGACACGCGACCCAGTAGAGAACGTCTCCGGGATGCGGCTTGCGCGGACCGCGCGTGTCCGGCGGCAGATATCCACCGCTGGGCGCGCCTTCGGTGTTCACGGAGTTGGCCGAGTCGGACCGCATGCCTTCAGCGTAAGTATATTGCTGTCCGGCAGTTATGCGGGCGCGCACGGCGTCGGGACGACCGCAGGATGGGTTGATCGGGAGAAATGTTGCGCTGTGGACTGCGGGATCAGCGGTCATCGGGGAGGCTCCTGTGCCGCAGGGAGTGTCTTGCGGCACCCTTTTTTGTGGATCTACTGGGGCCCAAATTCGACTCGGCAACGGGCCGACGGAGATTTCAACTTAGGCTGGATCGCCCATTTGTGGAAATCCTTCTTTCGTGTCAGGAAATCCTTCTTTCGTGTCATCGTTGGTCCTTTTGGGTCATATCGCGGCGGTGGTCGCGCCGAAGTTATAAAATCTCCGTTTATGAGCGAACTGGAACATCCGTCTCCCAGCGACACCGGCCGCGGCGGACCGAGCGGCGGAGAGTCGCCGATCTTCACGCCAAATCCAGAGGAGCGCGGCGGCCTTCCCATGTCGGTCTGGGCTGTTGCCGCGCTGATCGTAGTCGTTGTGGTCGGCGCGCTCGTCATCGCCGGACGGAAGAAGCCGCCAGCCGCACCCAATACGCTACAGCCCGCGGATAAATATGCCGTGAGCCTGCCCCTGTCGCAGTTCGCGATGAGCGAGTCGGAAAATCTTTCCGGGGGCAAGCTGACCTATCTTGACGGACATGTCCGCAACACGGGAGATCGCACCGTGACCGGAATTACGGTGCAGGTCGTGTTTCAGAACGACGAGGCGCTCGCCCCGCAGATCGACACGGTACCTCTCACGCTGATTCGTATGAAGGAACCGTATATCGATACCCAGGCTATGAGCGCGAATCCGATCAAACCTGGCGACGACCGCGAGTTCCGGCTCATCTTCGAAAAGGTGCCCGATAACTGGAACACACAGATGCCCGAAGTCCGTGTCATCCACACTGACCTGCGATAAGCCGCAACTTCCTTTCCCTCCATCGAGTTGGGCACACGCGTAATTTTTACGGGCGCGCTGGGAGAATTGTCCTCAAGTTCCGGTCTCACGCGAGCTGCCTTTGCAGACGTTGAACACCAATCTCCTTTGGCTACAGCTATTTGCTCCTAATCTCCAGTTTGGCCCCCGTCTTGCTCTCGATCATGACAACCGCATGCCTGTAACGAGTAGCTCGGAGTAAGGCGATTCGGTCTAGGAGATGCAAACCATGATGAATTTTGCTAAAGGTCTAGGCCTTTCCACTCTGGTCTTAGGAGGAGCGATGGGAGCCACCGTAGTACTTGCGCAAACACCGGCCACCGACCAGTCCGCACCCCCGGCAGCAGCCAGCAATTCGGCGACCTCTAATTCTGCCAACCCAAACGACAGCACAACCTATGCGACCGGCAAACCGCTGGAGGGCCAATCCAAAGAGGGGTTCTGGGGACATATGAATCCGTTTGCTCGGAAGAAGTGGGTAGCACGCTCGATCGATCCCATCCGGGACCGTACCAACGAGCTGGACCAACTGCAGGCGAAGAATGCCAACGACATCAAGGATGTTGACCGTCGCGCAACCGCCGGCATCAATAACGCGATGATGGCAGCGAACACGGCGGATTCCCATGCCTCCGACGCAGCCAACAAAGCCAATGCCGCGCAGACCACGGCCACAGGCGCAAACACAAAGACCGATGCTCTGAACGGCACGGTCAGCAATCTCGACCAATACCAGCCGGTAACGTCGACTGAGGTGAAATTCCCCGGCGGCCGCACCGCACTTGGCCCGAAGGGCAAGAATGACCTCGACGACCTCGCGACCAAACTGGCCAGCGAGAAAGGTTACATCATCGAAATCCAGGGCTACAGCCGTGGCGGCGTTCAGTCGTCGCAGGCAATGGCCGACTCAGTGGCCCGCTATCTGGTCACCGAGCACCAGGTACCGCTTTACCGCATCTATCGTACCGGCCTCGGCAAGGAAAAGACGGCCGCCGCGACAGGTGAGACAGCTAGCGAGACGCCCATCACGAACGGTGTTCGCGTGACCCTGCTGCACAACAGCCTGGCCTCGATGAATGGCCCGGAAGCGGCCCCCAGCTCTCAGTCTTCGACGCCCAGCCCGAACGGACAGCCGATGACCGGGACCAGCAACCAGTAAGCGCATCTGGGATCGATCGGTAGCCCTCCCCAATGTAGCAACGGCAGAGGGTGGCGGGACGGACGAGCTTCACCCCTCCCGCCAGTCTGCCGGGCAAAAAATTCGCGGACCGAGCCCAAGAGTTCGCCGCACCAAGCTCTCCTTACCAGAGAGAACCAAGGCAGATTGGCCCCTCTAACGAGGGGCCGTTTTTTTGCTTCCTGCAGAGGCAGCCGACGAGTGACAACTGCGATACGTTGAGACATTCGCTAGCTAGGGCAGGGCATTCTAAGCGCGTGAACTTTAGCGTTTCGGGTCACAGCATCCTGATTCTTCAACCCTTTAGCTGCTGTTTCACGCGGTGAGCCAGTTTTTCAATCTCGCCGGCTTTCTTGATTTCGTCGACTGAGAACCTTTTCGTTGTCGAGGACTTGTCCACCTGCGCCTTAAGGTCGGTTGCAAGCGACAACAATCTATCCGTATCCTCCATCAGTCTTTTTCGTCGGGCAGCCAGCCGCAACTTCTCCTGCTGCGCTGTCGGTTGCGCGTCGCTAGGTTGCCGCGACGGTTCAGGCATCTGACTTGCCCAAGGCGGTGAAGGTGCCGGAAGCTGCTGCCCTTCGGTGAACTTCACAGAGGACCCCAACAACGTCGCCCCGACCAGTGCAACTCGAAACATTCTCATGGTTCAATAGTCCCACAAGGCCGATACCGAAATATGGGGCAAAATTCCCCAGATTGGGCGGTTCACCGCCGACTAAGGCCGCTGCTACTCCGGAAAGGCGAAAGCGGACGTTTTGGGGCAGACCCTCACGGCACGGATTAATCCGTGTCCTTCCGTGCCGCTAAGTTAGACCAGGACGGGCTTGGGCGAGGAGGCTCTCTCGGCTGCCATCAGGTCGGCCGCGACCGGGACTGCCTGTTCCTCTGACATCTGCGGGAAGTAGGCGTTGTAGAAGTACTGCCCGAGCATTCGATGGGTGTTGAAGAAGGTGCCGTTGATGCCGATGCAGTGCTGCTGCATGCGCGCCCAGGCGCTGGGGCGGGAGTAGAGCGGCGCGATCTTGTTCTCCAGCTTGTCGTACAGGCTGGAGGCTTCGCCGTCTTCGTCATCGGCATCGTCGATCGCCCATCCGGTGACGTCCTCGGCGCAACCTTCCATCCACCATCCGTCGAGGACGCTGAGGCTGGGCACGCCGTTCAGCGCGGCCTTCATCCCGGACGTTCCGGACGCCTCGTATGGGCGGCGCGGGGTGTTGACCCAGACGTCGACGCCCTGGGTCAGCAGTGCGCCGAGTTCCCAGTCGTAGTTTTCCAGATAAAGGATGCGGATGCCGCTCGCCTTGAGGCTGGCAGCCGACTCGAAGACATCGCGGATCAGGCCCTTGCCGGCGACGTCCGCGGGATGGGCTTTGCCTGCGAACAGGATCTGTAGCCCGCCGATCTTCTTTGCCAGTCTCGCGAGGCGCTTGGGATCGTGGAACAGGAGGCTGGCGCGCTTGTAGGTCGCCACCCGCCGCGCGAAGCCGAGAGTCAGCATCTTGGGGTTGAACTGTTGCCCGGACCGCAGCGCGACTTCGGTGAAGAGCCGCTGCTTGGCAAGCTCGTGGCAGTTGGCTATCTTTGCCGGGGCGATGCCGTAGATCGAGCGGAAGTAGTGGTTGTCGTGCCTCCACTCCGGAATCTCGGCGTCGAAAAGCGCCTGCATGGGCTCCGAGAGCCAGGTCGCGGCATGGACACCGTTCGTGATCGCGTGGACGTGATAGTCGGGGAACATCTGCTGCGAAACTTTGCCGTGTTGCATGGCCACGCCGTTGACGTATCGCGAGAAACGCAGCGCGAGGTAGGTCATGTTGAGCAGCGCATTGTGGAGGCATCCGAAGCGTTCGATGGCTTTGCCGCGGTCCGCACCGAGAACGGTATACATCTGATCCAGGCCGAACTGGTCGTGTCCCGCCGGCACCGGCGTATGGGTGGTGAAGACGCAGCGTTGCGCGATTGCGGCCACATCTTCTTCCGTAGCCTGTTCGAGCGATTCCCCACCGAGACGCTCTTCCAGCAGCCCGATTCCGAGCAGCGCGGCGTGGCCCTCGTTCATGTGATAGACATCGGGCTTGACGTAGAGCGCCTGCAGCAGGGCGACACCGCCAAGTCCGAGAACCGTCTCCTGGCAAAGGCGGTAGTAGGTGTCTCCGCCATAGAGGTGGTCGGTGAGGCGCCGGTCGTAGGGATCGTTGCCTTCCAGATCGGTATCCAGCAGGAAGACCGGGATGACGTGGCCGGCCGCGCCCACGACATCAAACCGCCATGCGCAGATCGAGACATTGCGCCCCTGCATCTTGATGGTGACTACGTTCTGCGCGCTGGGAAGCGTAGTCTCCGGCGACCAAATCACGTCGGATTCTGTCTGCTGGCCAACCGCATCGAGGTGCTGGCGGAAGTAGCCGCGGCGATGCACCAGAGAGACGGCAACCATGGGCGCCGCGGTATCCGCCGCAGAGCGGAGAGTGTCGCCGGCGAGCATACCCAGCCCGCCCGAGTAGGTTGGAAGCGCTGGAGAGAGCGCGATTTCCATCGAAAAATAAGCGATGCGGCGCGCGGAAAGATCAAGACTGGCAATATCTGTTACGGGTGAAGAAGAAGCCGGCAAACTCATACGGAGATTGTGTCCTTTTGAAAAGCAAAAACAGTTCAAGTTCCAAAATATCCGGAGTCAGAAAACCGGGTCGCAACTGACCTGACGCCGGAAGTACCTGGCAAATGCCAGTGCAATCCGTATGCAATTTCTGCTTATAGTCTACCAAAGCGAGCAGTGGACGGACCGCGAACGCCCATACCCATTTCAGTGCCGTCGAAGTGCACCTTAGCGGCTATTGACATCCTTTTTGATGAGGACAACAGCGGTAGCGGTGTCCAGCCGTTGCCAGATCTCGTCCACCCACGCCAGGTGCTCGGGCTTCATCATCACGGAGCGCAGGCAGGTGACCGGACGATCGAGCTCGGACTCTACCTGGGTTGGCCACGTTCCCTGGGGAAAGAATCTTGCCGGAAGCTTTGCCAGTGCGAGATACAGGTCCCCGCGCCGTGCCTCATCGAAGATTGCCTGCGAGTATGCAGAGGACTCTTCCGGCGTTTGGCCGCGAGGAACCCAGAACAGAATGTCGAGCTGCGGCGCGGCGATTGGCATGGCGAAGCGCGGGTCCGCGGCGAGTTTGCGGTGCATCGCGAGCGCTGCCTCGCGTCCGGTTTCGAGCCCGAGTGCGAACTCGCCGCCCACCTCGTACGGCAGAAGCTTTTGCGTCGCCCACAAGGCCACCGCAGAAGCTCCGGCACGCGAACACTCCAGCGATATTTCGCCGAGGTGCAGATCCTTCGACGTGAAATAGGTAAACGGCGAATCGTGTTTGTAGAAGCGCCCGAGCGTGGGATCGCGGAAGAGAATGCAACCGCAGCCATACGGTTGCAGGCCATGTTTGTGCGGATCGACAACCAGCGAGTCTGCATGGGGGATTGCATCGAATGCCGCGCGCGCCGCGGGTCCCAGGTTGCGCGCGAGCGTGAAATATCCGCCGTACGCGGCGTCCACATGAATGCGAAATTTGTGTCGCGCCTGCAACTCGAGGATGCGGTCCAGCGGATCGACCGCGCCGAGAGCTGTCGTGCCGAGCGTCGCGACCACGGTGCCGACATCCTGCATTTTGAGCACGTGCTCCAACTCGCTGAGATCCATGCGGCCTGAGTCGTCAGTCCGGATCGCAGTGAACGGGATGCCGAGCACACCTGAGATGCGCGTGTGCGTGTAGTGGGCCTGATCGGAAGCAACGACCGCGCGGCCGGGATGAAGCTGGCGCGCAATCCACAGGGCTTCGAGATTCGCGAAGGTGCCACCGCTCGAGAGATGACCGAGATGCTGCGACCAGCCGAACATCTTCGCCAGCGCGGCGACGGCCTCGAACTCCATCGCGGAACTCGCGCGTCCGCCATCCAGCGCATGGTTGTTGGGGTTCAGCGACATCGCCATCGCATAGGCCGCGCGCGCGATCGGGTGTGGAGGCTTCAGCATCTGTCCGGCATACAAAGGATGCGCGTAGGGATCGTTGTCGTGCAGCCGCTCGGCGGCGGCATCGAGGATTGCCGCTGCATCTTCGCCGAGCGCCGGTGAGGGACTTGGCGGGAGACGCGAAAAGCCGGCGTCGAGCTTCGCCTGCGCTTCGGTGAAAACCCGCAGGAATTCGTCGCGTTGCGGGTTGTGCGTCATCGCGTCAGAAAGCCAAATTTCAACGCGAGGCCGGCAGCCAAAGCGAACGCAAATGCGAGCGTAGTCCAGGGACCAGAGGTTCGGATGCGCTTACGCGATACCTCGATCAGAAGGATCACCGCGAAGAGTGCGGTCATCAGCAGGACGCCATCCCAAATGAAGATGCGGGTTCCCTCGGGCGTGAGAGCCAGAACACGCTCGATATGGAAAGGAGGCAGGAAGCTGCCAGCCGCGAAGATTACGAAAAAGACTACGAATTTCAAGATCGTGAGAAAGACTTTCATCATTGGATCGACTCGCCTGTAATCAGATTATCGGATGTGATTGTCCGCGTCTGATTTTAGCCTCTTCCCCTGGGGCGAGCGCGCTGGATTGAGTGCACGGACTACGGAATGGGCGCGAGCGAAGCTTGTTCGTTGAGGCGCTTCTCGGTTGCGGCAGCTTCGATTTCGCTGTTAACTTCTCCGCCGAGCAGCAGCATGAGGCCGCTGAGGTAGAACCAGACCAGCAGAATGATGACCGCGCCAAGTGAGCCATACGTTGCTGTGTAGGTGTTGAAGAAGTGCAGGTAGATGCGCAGGCCGAGCGAGGCCAGCACCCAGCCAAGGATTCCGATTGCGCCTCCCGGCGTGAGCCACCGCCATTGCCTCCTCTTCACGTCTGGAGCCCAGTAGTAGATCAGTGCGAAAAGGAGTGCAAGCAGACCGGTCGCGACCATCCAGCCCACGATGCGGATCAGTACCACCACTCCCTTCGCGACGACAGGATGTGCGATGTGCAGGCTGGCATCGCGCGCGAAGAAGTCGGCGCCAAGCAACGCGGCCAGGATCGCGGTTATGAGCAGCGAGAGCAGTGTGCTGATCAGCACGGCGGCGCCCCGGACCTTCCAGTAGGGCCGCGTCTCCTTCACCTTGTAGACAGCGTTCATGGAATCCTGAATCGCAGAGAAGCCCGCCGACGCCGCCCACAATGCGGCGGCGAGGCCAAAGGTTACTTTCTTTCCATTCGAGTTTGCGGTGATCTCGTTGAAGGTCTCGAAGACGATGCCGTATGCGGACGGTGGTATCACCAGCGCCATGTAGTGCAGTAAGCGGTCGTAGTTGGCCGAGGCATGTCGCGCTGCGAGTCCAACCATGGACGAGGCGCTGACCAGCGTGGGAAACAGCGCAAAGAGGAACCAGTAGCCGAGCTCGGCGGCGCTGCCGAGGATGTTGTCGTTCCACGTGGAATTCCAGGTGCGTTTCGCGATCACGCGGACCGGAACGCCTTGCAGGTCCCACAACGAACGGATGGGACGCCACGAGACGCATTCCCAGATCATCTGCTCCAGAACATCGCGCGGTTTCGGAGGAACCTGACTCTCAATCGCCAAGGAACCGGTCCTCCCAGAAAGTCTCGACTGCCGTCCCCGCGCGGATGTGCCTCTTGCCCGTCCTTCACAGGGAGGCGCGTATAGACATAGATGCGCGGGTGCAACCTATCGGTGGCTGCGAAACAGACGCGCGGAGTCTGCCGCCGACTCTATGGTTTTGTGAATCGTGTCTCTTGTTTCTCTCGATGGCGCTCGATGGCGAGCTGGATCAGGCGATCGATCAGCTTCTTGTAGGAGATGCCGCTGGCCTGCCAGAGCTTCGGGTACATCGAGATGCTGGTGAAGCCGGGCATCGTATTTACTTCGTTGAGATAGATGCGCGGCTTTTTGATTCTGCGACCTTTGGCATCGCGGGTAGGCTCCATCAGGAAGTCGACGCGCGCCAGGCCTGCGCAGTCGCAGGCGCGGAAGGCGGCGAGGGCCATCCCGCGGATTTGCCTGGATTCGGATTTGCTGAGCTTTGCGGGAATGATGGGGATGGAGGGGTCGTCGGGCGAGTCGGCGTACTTGGATTCGTAGTCGTAGAATTCCTTGTTGGGGATAATCTCGCCGACCACCGACGCCTCGGGCGCGTCGTTGCCGAGCACGGAAACTTCGAGTTCCCGCGGCTTTGCGCCCGGTCCGCCAACTCCCTGATCGATGACCAGCTTGCGGTCGAAGCTGGCGGCGAGATCGATTGCCGCGGCAAGTTCACTGCGGCCGTGGACCTTCGAGATGCCGACGGAGCTTCCGAGATTTGCGGGCTTCACGAAGACTGGGTAGGCCAGCGCCTTTTCGATGAGGCGCGTGCAGCGTTTGGGGTCCGCGCGCCACTCGCTGCGCAACAGCGCGACGTATGGAGTTTGCACTAGTCCGGCGGCGGCGAACAGACGCTTCATCGCGTCCTTGTCCATGGCGGCGGAGGAGCCGAGGACGCCCGAGCCGACGTAGGCGATATCGGCGAGCTCGAACAGCCCCTGGATCGTGCCATCCTCGCCAAAGGTCCCGTGCAGGACGGGAAAGATGACGTCGAGCGAGGCGGCGAGAGGGTTGCTGGGCTGCGCCAGTTCCGCGCCAACCTGGAGCGACGCTTCGCCGCGAGGAGGCGCGGGCGGAATTGCGAGCGGCTCACCGCTGCGCAGGACGGCCGCGGCAGTGGCGAACTCTGCGGCAGATCCGGCCGGGTCTCTGTTCGGGATGCTGAGGAACGGCTGTGCGGGGACGCTGGCGCCGAGCAGGCGCTGCGCCGCGTCGCCACTGAGCCACCGGCCCTGCTTGTCGATCCCGATGGGAACGACCTCAAACTTCTTCCGGTCTATGGCCTTGAGGATGGAGGCGGCGGAGAGCAGCGAGACTTCGTGCTCGCCGGAGCGGCCGCCGTAGAGAATGCCGATGCGGAGTTTTTTCTTCATAATGTCTCGATCAAGAGTACGGCCAAACCCGCGGGCGACGCTATTGCTTCAGTCGCGGCGGAGTCAGGGGCGGCGCGTGAGTTAACGCTTCCCGCTGAAGCTGTGGATCAGGCGGCGGTCGCGTTTGGTGGGTCGCGAGGACGTCGCGGCGGTGTACATTGGGCCGAGCAGGCGGCGCTCTTCGGCGGCCCTGTGGCGGAGTTCGATACTGGCTTCGGTCTCGCGGTAGAGCGTCTGCGCGACAGCAGCCGGACCGCGCTGCTGGCTAAGCGCGAGCACTTCGACCTCCCACTCTGCGGCTTCGTTCTTGATCTGCAGCATGTCGCCGACGCGGACTTCGCGGGCAGGCTTGGCACGCACACCGTTCGAGCTGATGCGACTCATCTCGCATGCCTTGGACGCCAGTTCGCGCGTCTTGAAGAAGCGCGCCGCCCAAAGCCATTTGTCGATGCGGGTGCCCGTCATGCAGCTATTTTACGGTTGTACTCGGGGAAAGGCTTACACCGACGGGCCCCGACGATTTTGAATTCGGAAATCTCTCGATGTTGGATCGGTGCTTCGGTGTGGATCGGTGTTAAGTTTTAGAGATGCCCGAACTGCCTGACATCGCCGCCTATCTTCATGCGCTGGAGCCTCGAGTCGTCGGGAAGCGGCTGGTGGGCGTGCGGCTGGCGAGCGCGTTTCTGCTGCGTACGGTGCAGCCTCCGATTGCGACCGTCGAAGGGCATGTGGTGCGCGAACTGCGGCGCATCGGCAAGCGGATCGCGTTCGGGTTCGACAACGATCACTGGCTGGTGCTGCACCTGATGATTGCGGGGCGGCTGCATTGGAAAGGTGTGGGCGCGAAGCTGGCGGGACGGAACGGCCTGGCTGCGTTCGACTTTCCAAATGGGTCGCTGGTGCTGACCGAGGCGGGGTCGAAGCGGCGGGCTTCGCTGCATGTCTTCGCGGGCGAGACGGGGCTGGCGTCGGCTGATCCGGGCGGGATCGATGTGCTGGCGAGCGATCTTGAGGCATTTTGGGCGGCGCTGACGGCGGAGAACCGGACGCTGAAGAGGGCGCTCACCGATCCGCGAATTGTCAGCGGAATTGGGAATGCGTACTCGGACGAGATTCTCCACGCGGCGCGGCTGTCGCCGATTCTGCTGACGCAGAAGCTGACACCGGAGGAGTGGGAGAGACTGTACGCGGCCACGCGGGAGACTCTGGAGATGTGGATCGGCCGGCTGCGCGCGGAGGCGGACGCCGGGTTCCCCGAGAAGGTGACGGCGTTTCGCGACGACATGGCCGTGCATGGCCGGTTCGGCAAGCCCTGCCCCAGGTGTGGGCAGCCGGTGCAGCGAATTCGGTACGCCGACAACGAGACGAATTACTGCGCCGAGTGCCAGACGGGCGGGAAGGTACTGGCGGACCGGAGTCTGTCACGGCTGCTGGGGAAAGACTGGCCCCGGACTCTGGACGAGTTGGAGGCCTTGAAACGGCGGTAAAGGCCGCCTGACACGGCATCGAGATAGTAATCCCCGGTGCGTAAAACCTCGCCATATTAAGCGGAATGAAATATTGGGGGGCTAGGGTGATGCTATGGTGCTTAGCTTTGTGGTTCCCGCGTTCAACGAAGAGGCGTACCTTGGCGACTGCATCGATTCCATTCTCAAGCAGACACAGGGTCTGGAAGACGTCACCGAAATCATCGTAGTGAACAATGCGAGTACAGATGGCACGCGCAACGTCGCGCTGGGCTATCCGCAGGTTCGCCTGGTGGACGAACCCCGCAAGGGGTTGACCTTCGCGCGCCAGGCCGGGTTCGAAGCCAGCCGTGGCAAGCTGATCGCGAATGTCGACTCCGACTCGCGATTGACGCCGGGCTGGGTGGATCGCGTACTTCGCTCGTTCGACGAGAACCCGCGGCTGGCGGGTCTCTCGGGGCCGTTTATCTACTACGACCTGACGCCGCGGCAGCGAGTGCTGGTACACGTGTTCTATTTGAATGCGTGGATCATCTACGTGATCAACCGCTATATTCTGCGCGTTGGCTCAATGCTGCAGGGTGGGAACTTCGTGGTATCGCGGGCAGCGCTGGAGAAGATCGGCGGCTTCGATGTGGCGATCTCGTTTTACGGAGAGGACACCGACATTGCGCGACGCCTGAATGCGGTTGGCGACGTTGAGTTCACCTTCGATCTGAAGATGTATTCATCGGCGCGGCGCCTGAAGCATGAGGGGATGCTGAAGATCGCGTTGCGTTACACGATGAATTATTTTTGGACAACATTCCTAAAGCGCCCATTTACCCACGAGCATCTTGATATCCGGGACAACACCAAGCCGCTCTAAGTCCCGAGATCCCGCACAATCTGTTCCGACGCTTTAGAGCAGCTCGATCTCCCGCTCCGCGTTCACTGCTCCGGGAAGTGCGAGGCTGAAGGTCTGCGAGAAGGTGCGGCTGCGTCCCATGCGCACGAACTGTATGGCCGCACGCAGAGGCCACGGTGCATGCCCATCCTCCCATAGCTGGCTCAGGGGACGCATTTCGCCGTCGCGATCGGGATGGAACGCGCGATCGTCCCAGCGCCGCCAGCCTTCGATGAACTCCGGGAAGTCGCTTACGCAATCCAGCGTGGAGTGCAGGATGCGCTGCTCCCACGGCTTGGCGTATTGATGCATGAAGAGAATGTGGCTGCGGCGGTCCACGCGAATCTCATCGACGAATTCGCGGAAGGTCGATGCCGCCGAGAGGTTGATGTTGGCGTTGGGCTCCATGCTGTGGCGGTCGCCTCCGCTGATCAGCAGATAGCCGGTCTCGCGGGCCAGTTGCACGACGGTGCGATTCTCACGGGCATCGCGCAAACCGTTCAGCTCGAGCGCGTGGATCCGTTCTCCCGTGATCTCCAGAAAACGCATCATCTCGCGGCAGTGAATACCTCCGCCGATGACATGCAGGTCCCAGATCGGATGATTGAGGACGATGAGCACGCCGGGAATTTCGTGGAGGTCCTGCAGGATGTCGAGCAGGATGGCTTCGTTCGGACACGCCGTGTAGCTGGCGAGCCTGCGCATCCAGGTGTGTCCGTCGGCGCTGGGAAGATTGTGTATGCCGATGTGAAGTTCGGTTGGGCCGAAAGGCAGCGTCCACTCCACCGAGACCGGGATGTGCCGCGAGCTGGAGACGGTGCGCAGCAGCATGGGAGCTTCGATGGTGTCGTGGTCGGTGATGGAGATAAGTGGCTCAAGACCGAGCGCCTGGATCGGGCGATATTCGAGGTCGTAGGCCATCTTCGGCAGCAGGGGCGGACGCCAATGCGCGCGGACGAAGTCGAGCTTGAGGCCGGCCTTTAGACCCTGCCGCTCGTAATGCTCGAATATGAACTTCATGCCGGGCACGACCCGGAACATCTTGTGGATGAAGGTAAGGCTCTCCTCGGAACAACTGGTGTGGCTGTGCAACGAGAGCCCGCTGCGATACGGCTGGGCTACGGTCGAATCATTCCAAATGCTAGAGATCTTCGACTTAGCTGGCATGGCTATTTCCCCCATGTTTCCATTCCAGTTGAAGCCACGAGTGCGAATATCCGGTGAAAATCAAGAGAACAGATGTCGAAATTAGCCGTCTTTGAGTAACTTCGGGGATTCCTCCTTCCGGGGCCTTTCTGCTGGTAAATGGAGGATTTAGACCGATGCCGAAGCTTCGTGTGCACTGTTTCTCGTCAACCCTTGATGGCTACAACGCAGGTCCAAGTGGATATGGATTGGGGAGTGGGATCGCAGCTAGGACAACGGATGCCCTAGCTGTGGTAGACTTGATCAGTGCCGCCAAAGAGAAGTTTGCGGAAGTTCGTCGATGAGGTAGCGTTAGTTTCCTGTGCGAGTGGACCGGGCATTATTCGCGAGGAAGCTTGGGAAGACGAGACGGGCAAAGTTGTCCGCTACAATCTTGCCTTCATCAACCATTTTCTGTACCCAAGAGACAACGGGCGCGTTCTAGGCTACGACAACGCGCATGGCACACATCACCGGCACTTCTTCGGGACGGTTGAAGCGGTTTCGGTGACCAGCTTTGCGGAAGTGGCGAGCCGATTTTACGAAGAGGTTAAGGGTCTGAGGAAGAGGAAGCCATGAACTTCACCATTCATACCGACGGCTTCGAAGGCTTCGCGGAGCGCTCGCTTCAGCGCGCGAAAAAGATGGATCGGGGAGAGCGGATCAAACCTTCCTTTGGCATCACGTTCGAGTCGCCGCTGCAGATGTTTGAGGTGCTAACGGCTCAGCGTTTGCGGATGGTGGCGATGGCGCGGACGAAGCCGTACTCGGTGACGGAGCTCGCGAAGAAGTTGAAGCGCGATCCGAAGTCGGTGCGACGCGATGTGAAAAAGCTAGAAGAGTTCGGCGTGGTGCGCACGCGGGAGTCGATCAATCCGGGGCATGGGCGGGTGAAGATCGTGGAGCCAGTGGCGGAGAGCTTTGAGCTAAGGGCACGGTTTTAGAGTGACTTGGAGCGAACGGTTCGCACGGGGCGCGAATGCCCACTCATCGCAGAGGACAAAGGCGCGATGAATGGGCACCCAGCACCCGGCGTCACCATCTAGGCCGTTGTAGCTGCGGCGTGCCTGCTCGGCAGCTTCATCCGCCACCGAACCATGTCCCCAATTAGTGGGTATATATCGTTATGCTTTGCACCGAAACGCATAACCTGCTCCGTGGGATCGAAGCGCCCAATGTCCCGGTTCGCCCCAGTCCCTGAATCACCATCTACCTGGTCGGCTGGCAGATATTCGGCCAGACCGCTGAGGCCGAAGGAGTCACGCTCGATAGAGGTCATTTCGTAATAGCGCCACATCGGGTTTTGGTGTGAAAAATCAAGCTTGGGCACGCCTGAGATAAGTTGCGATAGGAGCTGCGGATTTCGATCGCGTCCGAAGGCAAAGTCGTAGACAAGCTTTGCCAATGCCTTGAGCACGACCGGTTGGGCCGCCGCCGTTTTCTTTCGGGCCTGCGGTTGACCGAAATTATCGATCAGGTTGATAGCTTCCCAAAACTCCCGCGCTAATTCCTTGCGCTCGTCGACCTGAGCGGGATGGGCGCCGTTGATGTTTGTCTTGTTGAGGAACAAAACCGCATTGATTGCGGTGAGGTCCTTCCACGAAATTGCGCCTGGATCGTTGTGCCAATCGACAATGTCTTTTTCGACCACTTGCGCGTTGATCAGGGTCCCCTCGATCAGCTCCTCCTTGATGAACAAATTAATAGGGTTCGAGCTGTCGAAGGCAAATGCCAGGCTGTTCTCGATCTTCTTGCCCAGACTGTTTAGGTCGTGGAACAGCTGCCGCTCCTGATCCGAGTTCAGCCCAAGGTGGACCTCAACCATCATTCGGCATCCCGTCCTGGCCACGTCAAACACGTCGAGCCAAACGGCCAGCTCGTCTGGCGGCATGCTCTCGCCTTTTTCCTGCGGATACAGGTTTGGACGTTTCGGATAGTCGTGTTTCAGTTTGATGTCCTTGAGGAAGTCAAAGACGAGCTCGAGCGCGAACCGACGATGCTGACCATCGATGACCCAAAGGACATTGTTGTCGCCGAGCCAGACTGTGACGACTCCGGGGGTCATTTCCTGCCACCTGAGTCCGCCGCCGCCGTCCGTACAAAATGGCGGACGGAGGTTGGTGACGATGGGTTGCAATGACATATACGGCTGTTTCCCGAGTTTCTTCTGAATGCGCATGAGCGCTGGCGGAAACTCCTCACCATTTGCCTTGTGACGATTGATCACTGCATTGATGAGCCCCTTCAAGATGTACTGAGCCAGCTTGGAGGCATGCGCCGGATCCAGCTTGCGCTGCGCCACCGGCCCTTCCACTCCCTGCTCAGCGAGACCCTGTTGATTTGCCACGGCCGACATTTCGTAGAACTGGTGCATCGGAATATTCAGCAGTAGCGTGTTGTTGCCTAGGTTAACGCCAGTCAGCACATTGAATGGGCGTGTCGAAGAATCGGCGGCTTGAAAAGCATGTGAAAGGCTTCCGATGGTGCCAGTCGGTGGGAGATTCTGTATAATTGGGCTAGACATGTCTTGCTTCCTTCTGCCGCATCTGCGGCGGTTGGGGTGAGAAGTTGAACCGGCTAAACGAGCTCAAATCGTTTGGCCGGTTTTCATTTGGGTTAACGACTTTCCAATAATGCAGACAAATATCCCAGGAGTCAAGATATTTATTCCCTGGATTGATAAATATATTTCTGTGAGATTGATTTATGGTCCCAGGATTGTATTTATGGATAAATTCTGTTGAGGGTACGTGCGAAGGGGATGGTTTCGCGGACGTGGTCGAGGCCGCAGAGCCAGGCTACGACGCGTTCGATGCCCATGCCGAAGCCGGAGTGGGGGACGGAGCCGTAGCGGCGCAGGTCGAGGTACCACTCGAAGGCGGCGAGGGGGAGGTTGTGCTCTTCGATGCGCGACTTCAGGAGTTCGTAGGAGTCGATACGCTGTGAGCCGCCGATGATTTCGCCGTAGCCTTCGGGGGCGAGCACGTCGACGCAGAGTGCCTTGGTGAGGTCGGCGGGGTCGGGCTGCATGTAGAAGGCCTTGAACGCCGCCGGGTATCGATGGATCATGACGGGGCGGTCGAACTGCGAGGAGATGTAGGTCTCGTCGGGGGAGCCGAAGTCGTCGCCGTATTTGTGCGGAGCTTCGAGCTTGCCTTCTTTGTAGGCCTGGTCGAGCATGGCATGGGCTTCGTCGTAGGAGAGGC
>DASWCA010000248.1:0-5422 GCA_036390355.1 Acidobacteriaceae bacterium | reverse complement strand
TCATGGGTTCCGTGCGCGTTGTCGCAGCCCAGAATGCGCCCGTTGTCGGCGCTGGAGATATGTGGAACGATCAGCGCGAGATTGTAGCGAACGACCTCATTTTTGCTGTTGACCCAGACTTCCTCGCGCAGGATGCCGATTCCGCCCGCACACCTAAAAGCAGTTTCGTAGTCAGTATCCTTGCGAAGCTGACTACGCTTGCCCATGTAGAGAGATGTTAGCACAGGTAGTGCGCGTAATGCAACATCTGCCTGGTATCCCGCCTGCAGGAAAATCAAGATTGCCCTTGCCTCTACGATGCCAAAAAACAGCCGCGCCGAAGGCGCCTCCGCTCTGCCGACGGCCCGGAGTGAAGCGCTTGAGCGCGCAACGGACTGAATCTGCCTTTCCCCAGACTGCCCACACTGTCTGTCCGCTCAAAACACCAAATTCAGCGGTTCCCGAGCTTGACACGCCCTGTATAATTAAGAAAGAGGAACAGGAGCGCGGCCGTCCAGGCCTGGCGCTGTTTCTCTCACATCCGGAAAACGCCTTTGGGGAGGCTTGGTAAACCGATTCGAGACATCTGAAAAAACTGGCCGTTGATACCAATAGGCACAGAAAATGCTCGTCTTGATCTATAACTCTTTTGTTTTGAAATATTTGACTATAACTCATCGGGAATCAAATATTTGCAGGAGGCAAAAATCGCAACTTGCTCTAACAAAATCACTTAAGGTACCCTCCCGGGGGGGGTACCATTCAAGGAGCACCAAATAGGGCATTCCTTGGTGACGATTTGGAGATGCGGCCCTCGAATTGTGATCGATGTTCGAGCCGCGTAGGTGGTCGCACCGGCATGAGCGACTTTCACTCACATTTTACATAGGCCAGTTGACAGCCTCCGAACCAATGGCCTATCGTTAGCAATCGAAGGGTCTGAGTGCTAACGAATCAACTCGGATCGTTCCAACCGCAACAACAATACCCGGCAATGTGTCGGGGCTCACAGTATCACCAGCCGTACCAACTTTCTTGCAACAAGGAGACATACGCATGGCAACAACTAAGTTTACCCCCCTGCACGACCGTATTCTGGTCCGTCGCGTGGAAGAGGGCGAGAGCATCCGCGGCGGCATCATCATCCCCGATTCAGCCAAAGAGAAGCCGCAGCAGGGCGAAGTCATCTCCGTCGGCAAGGGCAAGTCGAATGACGAGGGCAAGGTCTTCCCGCTCGACGTCAAAACTGGCGACACCATCCTCTTCGGCAAGTACTCCGGCACCGAGATCAAGCTCGACGGCGAAGAGTTCCTCATCATGCGCGAAGAAGAAGTCCTCGGCATCGTGAAAAAGTAAGCCGGCGTTAGAACGTAAGCCGGCGTTAAGGGCACGGCTTCAGCCGTGCCGTACAGCAGATTCCCAACCGGGCTTTAGCCCCTGAGGGCAAAAAATTCAACGCGGCGATACCACCGCGAGGAGAAACAACAATGGCAAAACAGATTCTGCATGGAGAAGACTCACGTCAGGCAATCCTGCGTGGAGTTAACATTCTGGCCGATGCGGTGAAGGTCACCCTCGGTCCCAAGGGACGCAACGTCGTCATCGAGAAGAAATTCGGCTCGCCGACAATCACCAAGGACGGTGTCACCGTAGCCAAGGAGATCGAACTCCGCGACGCGCTCGAGAACATGGGCGCGCAGATGGTCCGCGAAGTGGCTTCGAAGACCTCCGACGTAGCCGGCGACGGCACCACCACCGCAACCGTGCTCGCCCAGGCGATCTACCGTGAAGGCGTCAAGACTGTTGCCGCCGGTGCAAACCCGATGGCGCTGAAGCGCGGCATCGATAAGGCTGTCGAGTCCATCATCGGCAAGCGCGATAAGGATGGCGTCGTGGTTGGCGGAGCGCTGCTGAAGCTCTCCAAGCCTGTCACCGGCGACATGATCGCGCAGGTCGGCACCATCTCGGCCAATTCCGACGAGCAGATCGGCTCCATCATCGCCGAGGCGATGAAGAAGGTCGGCAAGGACGGCGTCATCACAGTTGAAGAGTCGCGCACTATGGAGACTCAGCTCGAGGTCGTCGAGGGCATGCAGTTCGACCGCGGCTACCTCTCGCCTTACTTCGTTACCGACGCAGAGCGCATGGAAGCTGCACTTGAGAACCCCTACATCCTGATCTACGAGAAGAAGATCTCCTCGATGAAGGACCTGCTTCCCTTGCTCGAGTCCATCGCGCGCACCGCGAAGCCGCTCATCATCATCGCCGAGGACGTAGACGGCGAAGCGCTCGCGACTCTCGTGGTCAACAAGCTGCGCGGCACTCTGAACGTCGCGGCCGTCAAGGCTCCCGGCTTCGGCGACCGTCGCAAGGCCATGTTGCAGGACATCGCAATCCTGACCGGCGGCAAGGCGATCACTGAGGACCTCGGCATCAAGCTCGAGGGCGTCAAGATCGAGGACCTCGGCACCGCCAAGCGCGTCACCATCGACAAGGACAACACCACCATCATCGACGGCGGCGGCAAGGACGGCGAGGTTGAGGCACGGGTCAAGGAGATTCGCGCCCAGATCGACAAGACCACGTCCGACTACGACCGCGAGAAGCTCCAGGAGCGTCTCGCCAAGCTGGTTGGCGGAGTCGCCGTCATCAAGGTCGGTGCTGCTACCGAGACCGAGATGAAGGAGAAGAAGGCGCGCGTCGAGGATGCGATGCATGCAACCCGCGCGGCTGTCGAAGAGGGCATCGTCCCCGGCGGCGGCGTCGCGCTGGTCCGTTGCGGTTCGGCTGTCGATGCGGTGATCAAGAACCTCGAAGGTGACGAGAAGATCGGTGCATCGATCATCCGCCGCGCAATCGAGGAGCCGCTTCGCCTCATCGTCTCGAACGCGGGCGAAGAGGGTGCGGTCGTCATCGGCAAGATTCGCGACTCCAAGGAAGCGAACTACGGCTACAACGCCGGCACCGACAAGTACGAGGACCTGGTTGCGGCCGGCGTCATCGACCCGACCAAGGTCACGCGCACCGCGCTGCAGAACGCAGCTTCGATCGCAGGCCTGATGCTCACCACCGAAGCCATGATCTCCGAAATTCCGGAAAAGAAAGAAGCTCCGGCAGGCGGCGGTCACGGCGGCGGCATGGACGGCATGTACTAATCAATCAGCGGCAAAACAACAAAGCCCCGGAGCGAGATCAATTTGCTTCGGGGTTTTGTACATTTTCGGCCATTGGTAATGGGGCGTTGAGTCAATGCGCAGGAGATGACTTCGCTCCGGACCTGATCGCTGTCGTCAGCAGCACCACCGGAGCCAGCGTGAGCGTAATCACGCCCAGAACGTGAAAGCAGTCCATGAACGCCAGGAAGTGCGTCTGCGCCTGCAGTTCGTTATAGTAACGCGCATACGCCGCATTCATTGCATCAGCGTGCGAGAAGCCGTGAGTTTGCAGGTACGCCGCAGTCTGCCGCACCGCGGATTGCAAACGCGGAGACGATTCAGTCAGGTTTGCGCCGACAGTTGCCTGATGAAAGTTCTGGCGGCGTTCCGCGAGAGTGGTCGCGAACGCAATGCCAAAGCTTCCGCCCCAGTTGCGAAAGAAGTTCGTCAGCGACGACGCTTTATTGTTCTGCTCAGGTGAAAGCTGAGAATACGCGATGACAGAAAGAGGCACAAAGAAGAAAGCGTAGCCGAGTCCCTGCAGCGCACGCGCCCACGCATAGTGGCTGTAATCCGTGCCGAGCGTGAAATGGCTGTAGTGGAGGAACGACAATCCGACCACAAGCACTGCTCCGAAAAGCAGGATCCGCGGCTGGATGATACTTCGCTGTACAAGTTGCGCGCCGACTGGAGCAAGCAGCGTGATCACAAACGCGCCTGGTCCAAGCACCAGCCCCGCATCGATCGCACGGTAGCCGTAGAGCGATTGCAATATCTGCGGAATCATCGTGGTGGAAGCGAATAGTCCGACGCCAAAGACAAAGTAGAAGAGATTTGCGATCGCGAAGTTTCGGACCTTGAGCAGCCGCAAGTTGATGACCGGATCGGGATGGCGCAGTTCCCACCATACCGCAGTCGCCAGGCATGTCACTGCCAGCGCGAACATCCATCGGATGACCGTAGAGCCGAACCAGTCATCGATCTGGCCGCGGTCGA
Organism: Acidobacteriaceae bacterium; assembly: GCA_036390355.1. Taxonomy (GTDB): domain Bacteria; phylum Acidobacteriota; class Terriglobia; order Terriglobales; family Acidobacteriaceae; genus Edaphobacter. The sequence goes on along the minus strand of DASWCA010000248.1, from coordinate 1,292 downwards.
GTAGTATCTCCAACGCAGCCGACCCAAGTCCGATCAACGCAATTCCGATGCCGTCGACGCGGAGTTTTCCGTTGGCAGATCGCACCGTCGCCCGCTCCGCCGCAAACGCAGGTGGATCGTGCACAAACCGATTCGTGAGGTACAGCGAGAGCAATCCAATCGGAATGTTGATTAAGAAGACCCAGCGCCAGTTGTAATTGTCCGTGATCCAGCCGCCCAGGACCGGCCCAATCGCAGGCGCGGTCACGATCGCAACGGTATAGAGCGCAAACGCGGAGGCGCGCTTCGCCGGCGGAAAAGTATCGACCAGAATTGCCTGTTCGACCGGCGCCAGTCCGCCGCCGCCAATCCCTTGCAGCACCCTCGCCATCAGCATAATTCCAAGTGAAGGCGCCACGCCGCACAGGAAGGAAGTGATCGTGAACAGAGCCACGCACGCCATGTAGTAGTTCTTGCGGCCGAACACCCGCGAAAGCCACGCCGACATAGGGAGCACAACCGCATTCGCCACAAGGTACGTCGTCAGAATCCACGTCACCTCGTCGAACGATCGGCCGAGTCCTCCCGCAATGTAGGGCAACGAAACGTTGGCGATCGAGGTGTCCAGCAGTTCCATGAAGGTCGCCAGCGTCACTGTGAGCGCGATCACCCAGGGATTGATCGCTGGCCGCCGAGTGCCTGCCCGCGGAAGAACGTCGACTTGCGGAACACTGACGGCAGTAGCCACGGCAAGGTCCTCGATTATGAATTTTGAGACCGCACGGTCTCACAGAACATCAGATTCAACAGAAAAGAGACCGATGCGTCTTTTTTTCGTATGATTGGTGTGAGAAAGAGGCAAGCGGAATGAACAAGGGAGAGATCACCCGGCAACGGATCATCGCCGACGCAGCGCCCATCTTCAACCAGCGAGGATTTGCCGGATGCTCCATGCAGGATGTGATGGAGGCGACAGGTCTCGAAAAAGGAGGAATCTACCGACACTTCGGCAGCAAGGAGGAGTTGGCCGCCGAGGCCTTCAAGTTCGCCTTGGGACAGGCCGTCAAGACGCGCACCGGAGACATTGGACACATCGAAGGCTCAGTGGAGAAGCTCCGCTATCTCATCAATCGTTTCGTTGACACACCCTCGCCCATGGCGGGCGGCTGCCCCCTGATGAACACTGCTATCGATTCGGACGACGGCAGCACCGTTCTCCGCGCTCTCGCCCGACAGGGGATTCAGGATTGGAGATCGCGCCTCGTCCGCATTGTCGAGACAGGCGTCAAGCAGGGCGAGATTCGCAAGAAAAC
>DASWCA010000247.1:0-2285 GCA_036390355.1 Acidobacteriaceae bacterium | reverse complement strand
CTCCAACAAAACATAAACGAAAGAACAGGATCCACTCGCTAGCTGAAACGCCTCTCGGCGAGAATATCGGTTTGTTGCGCAGAACAGCCGAATCATCATTTTTCCAATAGCGGACTGATGGGATCATGCAAGAGTGAACTGCGCATCATATGGAACCCTTCTCCCAGATTACGGATCTAGGCTTATTCTGGGCACTTCCATGAGAGGGATCTTCCCAAGGAGCACTCGCGCGTCGCGAGGAATTTGTGACCTCCCTCCCCACTTTTTTTCCGGAGGGGTCCTGCCAGATGGAACGTTTCCATGGGACGATTCGAGTTCCGGGCGCAGAATTCACTTGGATGCCTGTTCTCCGATAGACTAAACCGGGCCGGCCACAAAGAGCACTGATGGGAGGCGGCCTTGGAGATGAAACTGGCTTCTTCCGTGGTGCACAACTGGGGCGAGCTGGATCTGCCTCTTAGAATATCAGCAGCAATGGGTCTGCTGTCCGGAGCGAGTCTGCCCATAGTCTACGAGTTCATTCTGCCCTCATTCGGCGGTGCACCGTCTATCATTGGACTAGCCCTCACCATAATCTACCCGCCCCTAGCACTCTTCGTAACTCCGTCGATAGCTGGGATCATCGGCACGATTGCGTTGCTTCTCCGTCCTATGAGCGTTGAACAGCGTGGAATCGTAGGCTTCATAGTCTTCATCGCTTCGGTCCCAAGCGTCTTCTTCATGCTTCTCTACGCCGTGTATCTCTGGGGACCGCACACATAGGCTGGGGGCTTCGATCAGTTCCGATTGTACCCTTCACTCCAGAAGTGGATTAATGCCACAGAACTGTGGGAAGAAGAACGATTTTTCCAGCATGAACGTCTTCCCCAAAGAGCAGCTTCTGGTATCTTGAGGATTAAGCGCAATTAGGTCCGTTGGGTTCTACAGCCCAGAGATTGCTGCCGCAGATGCAGGCGCGGCTGACGGCGACGAGTGCATCGGTCGGCTGGATCAGGCGGGCGTTGGACACGTTCTCGATGCAACCGTCCTTTGGCGCCGTATCGGATGCTCGCGCGCATCTCGGACTACTTCGGGCTTCCGGCGGGCGCGGGCTAGTCGAGAGAGAGCGACGAGGACAGCTCGTGGTAGGCGTCGATCTGCGCTTTGAGATCGGCGACCTTCTGCTCGGCGAGGGCGATGGCATCGGCGCCGGCGATGAAGCGGCGCGGCGGCGACTGCTCGGCAGCGACCCTGACGAGCGCTCGCGCGAGCTTGGCTGGATCGCCGGGTTGCTGCCCGTTCTGCGCCTCCCACCACTTGAGTTGCTCCGCTCTGCGGTCGGCGTAGTCCTCAATGGAGCGGTCGGCAAATGTCATCGACTCCTTCGTGAGGAGCTTGGTGCGGAAGAACCCCGGGTTGACGATGGTGGTGTGGATGCCGAACGGCTCGACTTCGGGCCGCAGCGACTCCATCCAGCCCTCGAGACCGAACTTCGACGCGGCATAGGCGGAACAGAACTCGAAGCCGACGAGGCCCGCGCCCGACGAGATCGAGATGATGTGGCCCGAGCGCTGCTTGCGCATGATGGGCAGGACCGCGCGGGTGACATTCATCGGGCCGAGGAGGCTCGTCGCCAGCTGCCGCTCGACCTGCTCCGGCGTCAGCTCCTCGAAGTAGCCCGCATCAAAGGTACCGGCGTTGTTGACCAGCACGTCGATGCGACCGAACCGGTCGACCGCCTCCCGCACCGCGGCCTCAGCATCGGCGCGGCTAGTAACGTCCAGCTTGACGACCCGCAGGTCATCCAAATCACCCACGGCCTTAGCCACGGCATCAGGGTCCCGACCGGTGCCACCACCGCGTGGCCGGCGGCCAGGCGGCTTTGACGAAATCGACGCCCATGCCACGGCTGGCTCCAGTAATAAACCAGATCTTCCTGTTAGTCATGGTATCATTGACACTCACCCCAATCTCCATCATTTGACCAAGGCTCAATCAACTCTAGCATATATCTACACAAACGTGGTCCAACCAGCCAGGTAATTTTAGCGAATTCGCAAGGATTCCGAACCGGGAAAATGGATTCGCTTAAAATTTCAAGTGAATCCGGAATGCATCAACTGTCTAGGAAGAAAGACCTCCCTCCCGACGAACTCAGGACGGTGCTTCAGGCTGCTGACCTCAGGCTAAGGCATCTGTTGCACTGATGGCGTTCTGCGGTATCACTATCGGAACCGGGTCCTATTACATGTGTGATACGCGAATTAGCCAACTTAATGGAACTGAGTTTTGGTACTTGATGAACA
>DASWCA010000246.1:0-8161 GCA_036390355.1 Acidobacteriaceae bacterium | reverse complement strand
GTCTTCAACCACCCCAACATCAACGCGATCAACACGACCTACAACTTCAACACGACCACCGATGCCAGTTCCTTTGGCTATGCAACCAACGCCGGTGACATGCGCCAGATGGAATTCTCTGGCCGCCTCACCTTCTAACCCGTTCCCGAAACAGTTCAGGGCTGCCTTCAACTCCGGCGGCCCTGAATTATTTCCGTCAGCCTCATAGATCCAGAGGCTCCGCCGAATGTGCGCTCGAGCGGTACGCCGCCTCCACCAGCGCCATCGTCTCATAAGCCGACTCAAATCCAATCGGCAGTTCATCCACTGAACCTTCCACATACGCCTGCAACGCGCCCATGCTTCCCGCAAACGCATCGGGAAACCAACTCCCTTTTACAGGCACATTCCGCCAGCCGGCACCCGAGCCCCGCTCCGCGAAAGACAGCGTGTCGGGCCCGCCCTTGGGATAGTCGAGGTTGACGCCCATCTCCATCCGGATGGCTCCGCCTGTGCCCTCCCACTGCACAAAACTGCACTGCGTCTCCGCTCCGAAATCATGCCCATGGTTCGTCACCACAACCACCCGCTTCCACTCGCCATAATCCAGCACCATCGCAGTCTTCGTCGCCGCCAGTTCACGGCACTGCGGATTCCGCACCGTCTTCGCATATATGCCGAGCGGGTTCCCAAGCCACGACCGGATCAAATCCAGGTAGTGGATGCTGTGATACAGAATCTCCAGCCGCGGAGCCGTCGACAGAAAAGTCCAAAGCTGCCACGGTGTGTAGGTGCGCACCTGGATCTCCATGTCGTGCAACTCACCCAGCAAACCAGCCTTTGCCAGTGCAACTGCCGCAAGATTGTTCGGCGCGTATCTCAACTGAAAATTGACAGCAGCACAAAGCCCTCGTTGGCGGCATAGTTCACGGATGCTTCGCGCCTCCTCCAACGTCTCGCCCATCGGCTTTTGAATCAGCACCGCCGCGCCCTTCGGCAACAGAGGTAGGATCGTCATGATCTGCGATGCCGGCAACGCTACGTCAAACACTACATCCATCGGCGCGAACCGTATCGCCTCCGCAGTCGATTCGAAGCTTCGCCCTATCTCGCGCTCCGCCGCCAATTCTGCCGCCTTCCCGCTCACCCTGTCGGCGATCGCAATCACCGGAAATCCGGCCTTCGCGTATGCCGGCAGATGCGCCGCGCGCACTATCCCTCCCGCACCTAGCACCACAATCGGCCGCGGAGACTTCGGCCGCGGTGGCCCAGATTCCGCGACTGCCAGCATGTAACGCTTTTCGTTGCTCTCCATGCGTCAACCCTCGGGACTAAGTTCAAGGAAGCTACTGCTTCGGAACCTGCGAAAGCGGCCAATGCACATACTTGATGGTCTTTCGCTGCCACGTGTAGGTCATCTCGAGGTTCCCATCCGGCCCTTGAATCAGTGCGGGATAGGAGTATTGCCCAACTGTATCCTCAAGCGTTGCGAACACCTGGAAGTGCTCCCCGTCCGTACTCACCGCAAGATTCAGTGGTGTCCTTCCCACCGTCGTGTTGTTGAAGATCATCACCACTCGCCCGTCTTTCAATGTCACTGCGTCGATTCCGGAATTGTTGTTCGGCAAATCCACAAATCGCGCCTGATTCCAGGTCACGCCGTTATCCATCGAGTCCGCCACCGCGATCTTCGATGCTAGAGTTCGCGATCTCGCGTACATCCGCAAATGTTTGCCGCCGAACGAAATGATCGTTGGCTGAATAATCCCAACATACTTTCGCGGTCCTTTGTCAGCCGCCCACCCGGGCGCATCTTTTGGCGGATCGAGCGCAGGCGGCTCCGCCGCATCTACCTCGCGCGAGACCGTAATCGGTCCAATCTTCACCCACGTCTTGCCGTTATCCGTACTGCGCTCAACCCATGCCGCCCAGGTTTCATGCGCCTCGAACGATGTCCCACTCACGATCGTGCCGTCTTCCAGCACCAGCGGCTTCGCGCGTATCGGCCCCAGCAGCCCAGCCGGCAGTCGCTCGTCCTTGGACCACGTCTTACCCTCGTCGTCGCTGTACATCCGGCCCGCAGCCCACTCTCCCGGCGATGGCCCCACCTTGTAATAAAGCCATAGCCGGCCGTCGCGAGTGTGGAACAACACAGGATTCCACGACGGCACATTCTTCTCGCGCTCCAACTCAACAGGAGCCGTCCACTTGCCATTCACCCGCAGCGAACCCCAAATCGCGACGTCCGGCGCTCGCTCCTTGGTGCCTCCGAACCATGCAGCCATCAGTTCACCGTTCTTCAGCGCAACGATAGTTGACGCATGGCTCTCCGGAAAAGAAGTAGACCCGGGCTCAAAAATAAATTCGCTCACAGATTTGCTCTGAGCGAGCCCAACCGGGAAAGTACAGAGCATGGCGACGGATAGGCTCACAAGAAATTTCAGCATAGTCCTCATTTCGATGGATCCTTGTCAGTTGGCCGCAAACGTCGACAACGTAACAATCTCTCCCGGCTGCACGACGATATTCTTTGGCAATGACGCCGAGGTTTCGTTCTCCGAAGCCAGGCTGGTCCGCTCAATCTCGGTCCAGCGCCGTCCCGCCCACTGCACATCTATCTTCTGCGGTTCCGTCGAACGGTTCAATACGATCAACGTCGCCTTCGAACCATCCTCAAATGCGGACGTCAGCAGGTCGGCGTTCGAACTCACGGTCTCAACCCGTTTCATACCCTTCAGAATATGACGGCTGAAAGCGCCCAGCGTTCTCAGCTCAAAACTCGACGCCACCGGAATTTCACCACGAGTCCTGTCCAGCACAAGCAGCGATCGAGAGCCGCCGAACGTGGGTTCCTCCACATCGAGCAAGAGCCAGCAATACATCAGCGCGCTCGCGTCAAGCTCAGTCAGATTCTTTTGATAAAGCTGCGCGACGTTCAACGCGATCCTGTACGAAGGCTCCTGGTAGTGTGGGTCATTGATGCAGATTTCAGTCGCCAGAAAAGGTTTGCCGCCGCTCGCCGCGTTCATGGCCCGCAGACGTTCGTCGAACATATCCGGATTCGTCAGAAATTCCTGATAGTCATACTCGTGCGTCGCCGTGTAATCCATCGCGGCCCAGCCTTGCGCGTCTTTCTGCAATTCGCGCGCGCGCCCTGCGCCAAGATACATGTAGCTCGCATCCGCCATGTGAATCTTCACCGACTGGAATCCCGCCTTGTCGAGCGCACGCCTCAGCGTCACCGTCATTGCCGTAAAGACCTCCGGCGGCTGTTCCACCTCGTTCTCAATGCCCACAATCGCCGGCGGCGCTCCCGTACGCTCCTTCGCCAATTGGCAGTAGTGGACGACAATGCGCGCGTACTCATCCGGCTTCGCAGCCGTCCTTACCGGCTTGCCCCAGGCATCGATGATCGGCTTGCCCGTCGCCATGTAGGCCTGCGTCGCCCACTTCGGCAACGCCCACATCTCGTAGATCACCTCGCCGCCCAGCTCCAGAATGTGGCGGCTGTAGTCGAAGTTCGAGACCTCGCCATTCGGAAAATTGTCGCCGTAGTAATGCGGCGTCGCGTCGCGCAGGTCTTCCAGATTCGACAGGTCCGGCTTCAACTGCGTGCCCATCGGATACTCCCGATGCAGTAGCAGATTGTAGTGCCGCAGCAGTTCCCAGTACTGCTTCTTGCCCGCATCGCTCAACTGCAGGTAAGCAGGAATGCTCGGGCTGCCACCAAACCCAATCATCGTCTGGTGCGCCTTACTCCCATTCACAACGATGGAGGCATTCCCCAACGACTCCGCAAGCAGTTTTCCGTCGACGACTAGGTGCTCCGTCCTCGGACCCGAAAACATAAGCTGATGACGCGTTACATCGAACACGCATGCCTGTTGCAATACCACGCGACCGTTCAGCAACACCTGAACCGACAGATGGGCATCAACCACAACCGTCATCTCGCGGGCCTGGCCGGAGTATTGTCGCTCGTCATCGCGAACGATCTTCTCCGGATAATTTCCCTGGCCTGAATACAACGCCGTTGAATCATAAAATCGCTGCGTCAATCGCACCTTGGAGGAGGTTAGCTCGACCGTGAACCCGGCATGCGGGCCGGTAAAAATCCACGACAACTTGCCGCGCGCCGGCACATCGGCGGACAGCGCAATCGTCCGTCGAAACAAAGCCGGAAGCTGCTCGTGAAAATAAGTCCGCGCAATCTCGTCAGGCCGCGTCCATCCCGGTCCAACGGGACCGTCAGATGCAAAGGAGAAGTTTTGTGCTAACTGCTGAGTAATCGCGGACTGCGCGGGCAACTCGACTGCCTGTTGCGCATGCAATAAGAAAAGACAGTCCGAGACGATCAAAACCAGAAACAGGGTAGGAGTCGTGCGACGCGTAGAAAACATTCGACCTGCAGACATTCACCGATCCTCTAAGCCATGCAGATCATTATCAGCGGCTCATTCCGACCCTATTATGCGAAGCGCAAGTGCCTCGATGTCAAGGTGGAAGATCGTCCGGCCGCCCTCGGCGCATATCGTCGTGGAGCTGGGACATCGCCCTCTGCTACCATTCGCTCGTCAATCGATCCGCCTGGGAGCTACTGCATGCCGCATGATCCTGTCTCACGTAGAAATTTTGTTCTGGGCCTCGGCGCCAGCGGACTGTTCGCATCAACCGCCACACCAGCCGCAGCGCAAGAGGCTGGTGCGCCGCAGACCAATGCACGGGCGCAATCGGCGACCGAATCCAGAGAGCAGATCGAATCTCGCGCCCGCCGCCTCGCCTGGTGGCGCGAAGCGAAGTTCGGCATGTTCATCCACTGGGGACTCTACAGCGTCATCGGGCACCAGGAGTGGGTCATGGAATCCGAGGGCATCCCAATTCCGCAATATGAAATCCTGGCAAAGCACTTTACGCCGAAACCGGATGCCGCGCGCGAGTGGGCACGGCTAGCCAAACGCACCGGGCAGAAGTACATGGTGCTCACCGCCAAGCATCACGAAGGCTTTTGCCTTTGGGATACGAAGCTGACGGATTACTGCGCGATGAGGCAAGGCCCAGGCCGCGATCTGGTACGCGAATTCGTTGACGCCGCACGAGCCGAAGGGCTGCGCGTAGGTCTCTATTACTCATTGATGGACTGGCACCATCCGGACGGCATCAAGTGCGAGACCGATCCCGAGGCACGCAAACGATTCGTCGCGTACACCCATGGCCTCATCCGCGAGCTGATGACAAACTACGGAAAGATCGACATCCTCTGGTACGACGTCGACAAGCCCTTGACCGCCGAACAGTGGGAGGCCGAGCGGATGAACAAGATGGTCTTCGAGCTGCAACCTGAGATCATCGTCAATAACCGCAACGGCCTTCCGGGCGACTTCTCGACTCCCGAGCACAAGATCGAAGCGGCGCAGCGCGCGTGGGAGACGTGCGACACGATGAATCTCGGCTGGGGCTACCAGAGGAACGATACCGAATGGAAGACACCCAAACGCATCGTCAACGACCTGACCACCTGCGCGCAGCAGGGCGGAAACTACCTCCTCAACATCGGCCCAAAGGCGGACGGCTCCGTGCCGGAGGAATCGGTGCGCGTGCTCGAGCGCGTCGGCGCATGGCTTGAAGTCAACGGCAAGGCAATCTACGGCACCGACGGCGGGGCCTCAGTCAGCTTCGGCAACTACGACAACTTCACGCGCAAAGGGAACACACTTTACGTCCACGTCTACTTCTGGCCTGCTGGAACTCCCGCCGCGGAGTGGCTGAGCTTCTACCAGCCACAAGCCGTCGTTGCCGTCGGAGGCGTCAGGGCGAAGGCGCTCTCGGCCCGCGTGTTGAAGACGGGCCAGGAGGTCAAGGTCACGCAGGATGCCATATCGCTTCGACTGACCGGCCTTCCCGCAGCGCCGCCCGACGATCTGATCACCGTGATCGCGGTGGAGTGCGACGCTCCTCCCGTCGTCGACCATCACCTCATTCGCCCGGAGTGGCCGCGCTACAAGGTGAACGTCAGCAGCTAGACCGAATGCGAATTACTTGCCGTTGATGATCACACCAGGACCGCGACTGACAGCGTCGCCGCTAGCTGGTGTGACGATAACTCCCTCGTCGGTAATCTGAGCATTCTGAACCACCATGCCTCTTGCAGCGCTGATGTTGACGTTCTTCAGAACGAGGCTCTTGATCGGGCTTTCGGGCAGTCCCATGATTACTGCGGCCTGCCTGGCTCCCGTGGCAGTCAGGTTCTCAATCGTAATGTCGTGGAACTTCGGCGTGTGTTCCGTCACCGGCTGACCGGGATCGTCTTTAACCACGCCAGTGTAGTAGCCGGTGATCTGAATCGGTGTCTCCACTCCATCCATCTTGATGTCGCGGTAGGTAAAGTTGCCGATATCGTTGCCGCGTCCGCGCGCCGACTTGATGCGAATGCCCTGCCTCGTACCGGCAAAGGTGACTCGTTCGACAGTCACGTTGTGCACTCCACCCGCAGTCTCGCTGCCAATCGACAGGCCGTGGCCATTGCGAAATGTGCAGTCACGAATGACGATGTCACTGCTTGGAACATTGGGGTCGCCTCGCTCCACCAGGCCCGACTTGATGGCGACATTATCGTCACCGGTGTCGATCGTCGTGTGCTCGATCAGCACATGACTCGTCGAAACCGGATCGATACCGTCAGTGTTGGGCGCTCCCCTTCCCGGGTTCAGGATGGTCACGTTCCGCACCGTCAGGCCGTCGCACAGAAAAGTCATCACGTTGTACTGCGGCGAATTCTGTATCGTCACACCCTCAATCAGGATCTGCTTTGACTTGGTGAGATCGATCAGCAGCGGACGCTGACCCTCGTGCTGCCCCTTCTTCTGCTGCGCCTTCGCATCCCACCAGACTTTGCCGTTTCCATCGATCATGCCCGCCCCGGTGATCGCAATATCGACGGCCTCGTCCGCGTGGAGCAACGAGACTCTTCGCCAGGGAGCATCGGCACGAATTGGATAGTCCTCGATGTCGGGAGATCCCAGCAGCGTCGCACCCTTGTCGATCAGCAGATGGACGTGGCTGCGCAGGGAGAGGGGGCTCGAGAGATAGGTCCCTGCGCTGAGATGAACGACGCCTCCCGCCCCCTTCGCACACTGGTCAATCGCCCGTTGAAGCGCTGTCGTATCCTTGGTTTGTCCATCGCCTTTGGCGCCAGTCGCTCGTGCATCACAGGTTATTGCCGCTCTGGTACTCGTAGACAGAAACAAGGTCAAAAGAAGTGCAACCGTAAGGTTTCTAACGTATTTCAATCGGACTGGCGTCCGCGGATCGGTCATTTGGGATTACCTCTTTCAAAACAGCTCGCTAACTTTCAATTGTGTGCATATACTGTGCCCTGCCGGGAATAGAAGTCAATCCCATCCGGCAGAAAGCGGGGGGAACGGTGTTCGCTGAATCTGGTGTGCGAATCGGTGCGTATAGGTCGGCCGCAGGCTGGCGGGCGGCGTCCTGCTGTCTTTTGATCACACTGCTCGCGACTTCTGCGACTGCTCAGAGTCCACCGCCGAAATACCTCGATCCTGCCCGTGATATCTCCACGCTGCAGCCCGCTCCGGCAACTGCGCTCCGCGAGCAATTTATCTGGACCAGGGATGATGCCGCCGCACTCAAGCCAGCCTACCAGGCCACCGTCCGCGGCCAGAATGACAAGATCGCCCCGCATTATTTTCGGGCCCGCTTCGCCGTCACTTCTCCCCCAAAGCAGGCGACGCTGTACATTGCAGGTCCTCGTTCCGCGACAGTCATGCTCAATGGCGTCAAAGTCTTACAGTTTGCCGACGGCGACGCAGAGGGTAAGGGTTTCCACGTAATGACTGCGGACGTCGCAGACTCGCTCCATCCAGGCGAAAACGTCCTCGCCATCCAGGAGGTACGCGGCCACAGTTCACTCCACACCGGAGCCAGTCCCACCATCAACCAGGTGACCTATGGCGAGGTAGTGGCGGTAAAGATCGTTCCGGCCGGGATCGCTGTCGATGCTCCTCCCCTCCTCATCTCCGACGACTCGTGGCGCAGCGTCCTCGACGCCCCGGCAAACTGGCATTCCGCCTCCTTCGACGACTCTGCCTGGCCCACGGTCCAGACGCTCGGGGCTCTGGGCAGCAAGGCCGATTTTCTCCAGTGGAATGCCGACGCCGGTTTGTAC
>DASWCA010000245.1:0-3273 GCA_036390355.1 Acidobacteriaceae bacterium | reverse complement strand
AGGCATTTCTTTCGAGATGAGTTATCCAAAGATTCGTAAGGCAGTATTTCCCGCTGCAGGGTTGGGCACACGCTTTTTGCCCGCGACCAAGGCGATCCCGAAAGAGATGTTGTGTCTGGTTGATAAGCCTCTGATTCAGTACGGCGTCGAAGAAGCAGTTGCAGCGGGTTGCACCGAGATCATTATCGTGACCGGGCGCGACAAGGCCGCGATGGAAGATCACTTCGATTACAGCCCCGAATTGGAAGCGGCGCTGGAGACGAAGAATAAGCAGGCGCTGCTGGACGTGGTGCGATCGGTATCGACGCTGGCGCGAATTGTTTACACGCGGCAACCTCATCCGCTTGGCCTGGGACACGCTGTCCTGATGGCCAAGGAGATCGTGGGCGATGAGCCGTTCTGTGTGCTGCTGCCGGACGATATCGTCGATGCCAAGGTTCCATGCATGAAGCAGATGGTCGAAGCGTTCTATGAGACGCAGTCGAGCATTCTTGCCTCGGAAGTGGTGGAGGGACCGGCGATCTCGGCGTACGGGTGCCTGGACTGTGCGATAGTGCCTGAAAATCCGAGATTACTGGCAGTGAAGGGTATGGTCGAGAAACCCAAGCCGGAGGAGGCCCCTTCGCAGAATGCGATCATTGGGCGGTACATTCTGACGCCGCGCATCTTCGAGATGATTGAAAAAGTGACGCCCGGCGCGGGCGGAGAGTTGCAGCTTACGGACGCCATCAAAGCGCTGCTGCAGTACGAGAAGGTCTATGGGTTCCAGTACGAAGGCAAGCGGCACGACGCAGGGGATAAGCTGGGCTTCCTGAAGGCGACGGTGGAACTTGCGCTGAAGAGGGACGACCTGGGGCCGGGATTCCGCGAGTGGCTGAAGGAGTTCCCCATCTGACCTCGCGAAAGTGAGGCGGTCGAGACTTGCCGCGCATCAAACAATAGCTGCAAGTCCTTCGCGTCCGCTCAGGATACGAAACGTTTCTGGCGGATCGTCTCCAACAATAATCGCTGAAAAACCTTAGGAGAATACTGAATGTCTACGCCGATCTATGAGATTCCTGTGCAGACGATTACGGGCGAGCCGACTTCGCTGGCGGCGTTTCGCGGCAAGGTGCTGCTGGTGGTGAACGTTGCGTCGCAGTGCGGCCTGACCAAGCAGTACGACGCGTTGGAGAGCCTGTACTCGCGGTTTAAGGACCAGGGGCTGGTGGTTACGGGATTTCCGGCGAACGACTTTGGGGCGCAGGAGCCGGGCTCGAACGAGGAGATCGCGACCTTCTGCAAATCGACGTTCGGCGTGGATTTTCCGATGTTCTCGAAGATCACGGTGACCGGCCCGGCGACCGATCCGTTGTACAAGTCGCTGATCGACGCCGCTCCGGTTGCAACCGGTTCCACGCGCGAGGGATTCCGCGAGCGGCTTACCGGATTCCTGAGCAAGACCGGCGGGACGACCAACCCGGAGCCGGGCATCCTCTGGAACTTTGAAAAGTTTTTGATCGACCGGAAGGGCGATGTAGTTGCGCGGTTCTCGCCGGAGGTGACGCCCGATGACCCGATCGTCGTCAGTGCGATCGAGTCGGCACTGGCGGGCTGACGGCGGCAGGCCGAGGCGGTTCCCGGGCGCCAGTACTTTTGTATGATGGACTATGCGCTTATCTTTGACTGCCCCCCTCCCTGCGAGTTTCGTGAGACTTTTCCTGTTGCGCATTCCCGCGGCTTGCATCACAGCCGCGGCTTTTTCTGCGCTTGCCGCAGGCGCCCTAGTTGCGCAGCCGGTTCCGAACGCCACGCCGATCCAGATCACCGCCGACCTGTCGGAGGCTGGGCGCAAGCTGTACCACGCGGAGGTGGAGCTTCCGGTCAAGGCCGGACCTTTGACGCTGATCACGCCGCAGTGGATTCCTGGAAACCACAGACCCACTGGCCCCGTGCAGGACATTACGGGTGTCGTGTTCACGGCGAATGGCCAGACGCTGCCCTGGCGGCGAGACGACGTGAATCTGTATGAGTATCATCTGACCATTCCAATGGGTGTCACCAGCGTCCACGCGCATCTGGATTGCATTGTGTATGCGCGGGCGACAACGAAGATGGCGGTATTGGAGTGGGAGAAGCTGCTGCTCTACCCCGCCGGTGTTGCAGTGAAAGAGATCGCGGTGCAGCCGTCGATCACGGTGCCTGCAGGATGGGGAATCGGAACGGCACTGACTCCGGTGGCTACCGGTCTTGTTCCGCCGCCGACTACAGGAGTAGACGAAAGCGGCCACGCTCCTGCAGCGGGCAGCACGACGACAAAGTACGCGGCGACGACGGTGGAGCAGCTCCAGGATTCGCCGGCGATCGCCGGACAATACTTCCACGAGTTTCCTCTGGCGCCGGAGGTTACCCCGAAGCACTTTATCGATGTGGTGTCGGACGAGCCTGATGATTCGCAGTTGCGGCCGGATTTCCTTGCGGAAATCTCGAACCTGGTGCGCGAGACTGGCGCGATGTATGCGTCGCGACATTACAACGTGTATCACTTCCTCCTGACGCTCTCGGATACAGCCGGCGGCGAAGGGTTGGAGCACGGGCAATCGTCGGACAACGGAGTGAACGAGAACGCGTTTCGCGATCCGCAGCACCAGCTTGCTGAGGCGGACCTGCTGGCGCACGAGTTCACGCATTCGTGGAACGGGAAGTACAGGCGGCCCGGGCGGTTGTATCAGGCGGAGTTTGCGATGCCCGAACAGGGCGACCTGCTATGGGTCTATGAGGGGATGACGCAGTACCTCGGAAATGTTATGGCGGCGCGGTCGGGACTGAAGTCGCAGGAGCAGTATCGCGATCTGCTGGCGATCTCGGCCGCGAACCTCGACAACAAAGCGGGCCGCGCGTGGCGGAGCACGGAGGATACGGCGATCTCGTCGAGCATTCTGCGGGCGCAGGGACCGGCGTGGGGCGACTGGAGGCGCGGACAGGACTACTACCAGGAAGGCGAACTGCTTTGGCTGGATGCAGACACGCTGATCCGCCAACTGACGAACGATCAGAAGTCCCTGAACGACTTCGAGCATATCTTCCTTGGCAAGGGCGGAGATACCGGACCGTTGATCGTTCAGTACGAACTCCCTGAGATCGTGGCCGATCTGAACCAGGTGGCGCCGTACGACTGGGCGAAGTTCATTCATGATCGCGTAATGGGGATTAATCCGCGTGCGGACTTGGCTGGAATTGAGCGCGGCGGATACAAGCTGGGGTATGCGGATAAGCCGAGCAAGAGCGAGTCGA
>DASWCA010000244.1:0-5918 GCA_036390355.1 Acidobacteriaceae bacterium | reverse complement strand
GCTGTTCACGCGCGAGGATGCGGTGGAGGCAGCCTGGACCGTGGTCGACTCGGTGCTGAAAAAACATCCCAAGGCGCGCATCTACAAACGCAACACCTGGGGACCGAAGGAGGCGAACTCGCTGCTGGCGCCGGGGGAGAGTTGGCACAATCCGGGGCCGGATGAGCCATCGGAAGCGTGATCACGCTTCGGATTGCTACAGCAGGTTTCGTGCGATTGTGAAGGTGACGGCGACGGTGAGGGTCGCGTAGACGGCCGGCATAGGCGGTTGATGCCAGCGAAATCTTTCCGGGCGCAGAGCGCGGCGATAGCTCTCGATCGCGCCAGCCAGGGCGACTGGCAGAAGCAGCACGAAGAGTGCGTTCAAGCGCAATGCCTTTGCGATGTGGCCGCGCAGCAGGGCGGCGAGCGCGCGTGTGGCGCCGCATCCGGGACAGTCGATGTGCAGGTACTGGCGGATGGGGCAGGCGGGATAGAAGGTAGTTCCCGCTGGGGGATAGAGCAGCAGCACAGCGCACGCGAGGAAGGCTGCCGCGAGCAGCAGATTCGCGAGTCGCCTGCGCCCGGTCAACGTCAAATTGCGGCGCCCCGGTATCGCGCCATACGCTTGAGCTCGTTGATGCGGTTGAGGTGGTACTGGAAATAAAGGCCGCCGAAGAAAAACGTCATCACGCCGCTTAGTGAGAGGCCGACCGGTTCCGGCCCGTTGAAATGTTCTTCGAGGCTGGCGCGCATACTGAAGCGCGCGATGAGGCGCACGACCCAGGTTGCGAGCCAGGCGAGGTTGCGAAACGGATGCGCCGTATAGTACGTCACCCACCAGTGAACTCCAGGCTGGATGATGTGAGTTTGCGAATGCGTTCCCAGGGCAATCTGGAACAGAAACAGAACGCCGCCTGCTGCGTAGTAAAAGATGGCATTAGCGTTGGGCTGGACACGCTTGAGCCATGCGGCGATGACGAGGTTCCAGACGAACATGAACAGGCTGCAGGTAAAGAACGCGAAGAGCAGTACCAGTCCCCAGGAGAGATTGGGAGCATCGGGGTACATCGCCACTGCGGCCGCGGGATAGGCGGCGACCGGGGGCTGTTGGTACGCGGTGGCTGCGGGCTGCGCCATGCCCAATATCTGTGAGACCGGCACCCACTCGGGCATGTCGTCGCTCTTGGCGAGGTCGGTGGGCAGAATATTTCCGCTGGCAACGTATTTTTGCAGATCTTCCAGCGTGTACGGGCCGTAGTTCTGTCCGTTGCGGGTGACGTGGTACACCATGGGGTTGCTCCTCGCGGCCCGCTCAGGCCGGCACAACGTGCAGCGTCATTTAGGAACAGGTAGATGAGAACACGGGAGCGTTCGCGGGCACAACTTTTTCTCGTGTTTTTTCTCTTATCCCGCTTGCACGAGGCGCCCGGCCCGGCTGACGATGGAGAGCCGCTCGGTGCTGAGGATCTTTTTGGCCTGTGCCTTGGCGTGGTTGGCCCAGGGTCCGACGGGATCGAGCCGAACGTAGGTCAGCCAGTGGCGCAGGGCGCGGCGGCGATGTCCCTGCCGTTCATAAGCGAGAGCGAGGTTATAGTGCGCGTCGGCGTATTGCGGCACCAAGGCGATTGCCTTTTCATAGGCGGCGATGGCGTCGGGCAGGCGCTTCAACTCGTCGAGCACGTTGCCGAGATCGAAGAAGGCCAGCGCGTATTCGGGGTCTGCCTCTGCCGCGCGCCGGTAGAGCTGTTCGGCGAGGGCGAAGTCGCGCAGGTTGTAATGGATAGTTCCGAGGTTGATGGCTGCCGCCGCGTATCCCGGGCGCAGGGCGAGAATGCGGCGATACATTTCGGCTGCTTCGGGGAGGGTCGCTGGATTTTCTTCGAGGCGTACGGCGCGCTGGAACATTTCCTGCAGATCGGGCTCGCGGAGTGTCGCGCGGCCTGCTCCGACGATGCTCAACTGCCGCGCCGGCGCTGCGTCGAAGTCGAAGGCAAGTTGCTGGGTCACCGGATCGACCAGCGCTCCGCTATGCCGGAAGGCGAGACGGGAGCCACGTCCGACCGCGCTGGCCTCGATCAGCGGATTGCCCATTCCGGCGGCCTTGCGCATCGCCTCGACCGACTCGCGGATGCTCTTCGCCGTGATGCGTGTCGCACGCAGCGCGCGCAGGGTGCGCAACTGCGCAAGATCTTCAAAGGAGTAATTTTCGTTGGCGGGAATCAGTCCCGCTTGCTCCCACGCCGTCAATTGGCGGGCTCGGAGGTGCAGGATTCGAAGAACGTCTTGACGGCTATATCGGGTCACGAAATTAGTCTCGACAGGAACCGTTCGATACTTCTGTTGCGAGTATCCGTCGAGAACGCCCGGCAGGCAAGGGGGTTTCACACTCACTTCATCAAAAAAGAGTGGATATCGCGTACCAAACATGGTTCCATTCGCATTCCACGTACTTAAGCGGCGGGATCCGGAGGTTTTGGCAGGGTAAATCGCTGATGTGTACACTACTTCGATTGCGAGGCACGACCGATGAAGACTTTCGATGCGATCGTAATTGGTGCAGGGCAGGCTGGCCCTTCGCTTGCAGGGCGTCTGACAAATGCGGGGATGTCAGTGGCGTTTGTCGAGCGCAAACTGTTCGGCGGCACCTGCGTAAATACCGGCTGCACGCCGACCAAGGCGATGGTGGCGAGCGCCTATGCCGCTCACGTGGCGCGGCGCGCGGCTGAGTATGGAGTTGTCCTCGGCGGATCGGGCAGGGTCGAAGTGGATATGAGGGCGGTGATCGCGCGGCGCGAGGCGATTGTTGCAAAGTCGCGCAAAGGAGTGGAGGCGTCGCTGCGCGGCAATCCGCGATGCACAGTGTTTGTGGGCACGGCGGCATTCGAGTCACCGCGTACGGTTCGCATCGGCGAGGAGGTTATTGAGGGCAAGCAAATATTCCTCAATGTCGGCGCCCGCGCGAGCGTGCCCGATCTGCCGGGCGTTCGCGATGTTCCGTTTCTGACGAATACGAGTCTGCTGGCGCTGGATACTCTGCCGGGTCATCTCGTGATCGTTGGCGGAAGTTATATTGGCATCGAGTTCGGGCAGATGTATCGGCGCTTCGGTAGTGAGGTGACGATCGTCGAGAAGGCGGACCGGCTGATGCAGCGCGAGGATGAGGATGTCTCCGCTGCGGTGCGGGAGATTCTCGAGGCCGAGGGGATTCACGTTCGCGTCAAGGCCGAGTGCATTGAACTTGCGCGGCATGCGGATGGCGTCAGCGTTGGATTGCAGTGCGAGAATGGCGAGCCAGCATCGGTTGGATCGCACGTTCTGCTGGCAGTGGGACGCACTCCAAACACGCAGGACCTGGGACTGGACCGGGCCGGTGTGGCGACGGACGACAAAGGATTCATCGTGGTGGACGATCGACTCCGCACCAACGTTGAGGGGATTTACGCGCTTGGCGACTGCAATGGAAGGGGCGCATTCACGCATACCGCGTATAACGACTTCGAGATTGTCGCCGCGAACCTGCTGGATCACGATCCACGCCGCGTAAGCGACCGCATTCCCTGCTATGCGATGTACATGGATCCTCCGCTGGCGCGCATTGGGATGACGGAGCGCGAGGTGCGGGCCACGGGCAGGCCGGCGCTGATCGGCACACGGCCGATGACGCGGGTGAACCGTGCAGTCGAGAAGGGTGAGAGCCTCGGGTTTATGAAGATGCTGGTGGACGCCGAGAGCAAGAAGATTCTTGGCGCATCGCTGCTGGGCGTCGGTTGCGATGAAGCAATTCATTGCCTGCTCGATGCGATGTATGCGGGGGCGCGGTATACTGTGGTGCAGCGCGCGGTGCATATCCACCCGACGGTGTCGGAACTGCTGCCGACGGTGCTCGGCGACCTGAAGCCGCTGGTCTGAACAGAACTCAGACGACGCCGGCTATTGCAAACGAGAGCCGGTGGAGACGCTGACTTCGGAGCCTTCGGCGAGCAGGACGCTGGCGGGCGCTTGATGGTTGAGCGAGTTGAATGCTGGACCGTAGAGTGCGGCGAAGTCGGCCTGGATCGCGAAGCTCCGAATGGGGTAGATCGTCCAGCGCGGGTGCTGAACGGCGTATTCGGAGGTGGGGCCGCGGGAGCGTTTGGTATAGCCCCAGTAGTGCTCGGTGATGAACTCTTCTTCGCTGCCGGGGGAGATGGGCTGCGGGGTGGGGGAGGCCTCGACGGCGAGGCTCTGCCAGATATTTTTGTAGAGCCAGGAGTAGCTGACGCGGAGCGCATCCGGCGTAGAGACGATGCTGTGGCGCATGGGAAACGTCGAGTACGGCTCTTCGTACAGCGAACTGGCGACGAGAGTGATGGCTGCGCGGGGGACGAATTCGCGGATAAAGACTACGCCGCGTCTGCGGGTGCCTTCGGGCAAGGTGCGGGTGACGTAGAAGCGCAAGTTTACTTCTTCGAAGCGCGTGTGAAAGGGGATAGCGAGGCCTTTGATGCGGACGCGGTCGAAGAGGAAGCCGACGAGCGAGACGTAGCAGCGGTCGCGGTAGAGGTCTAGCGAGAGGCCGGGTGGGAGCCAGGTGGTAAGAGTTGCTGGATCGACCTCGTATTGCGCCATGATGAGCTTGCGCCACTCGGCGGTGAGGAGGGTACGCGCAACGGGATTTAATTCTGCCGACACTTATTCAGTGTATGGCGGTCGTTGCGAGTCCGGCTCAGGCTGTTGGACACTGAGGGTGGAGGTATTATGAACGCAGCTGTCGTCGAGAGCTTCGAGAATCCGCCACACTATGCCACGTTTCGCGAGCCAATCGCTGGCGAGGGCGAAGCGTTGATCAAGGTGCGGGCTGCCGCGTTGAGTAATTTAGTGAAGGGTCAGGCGAACGGGCAGCACTACAGCAGCCGGGGGCACATGCCGTTCGTTCCCGGCTTTGATGGCGTGGGCACCTTGCCGGATGGCCGCCGGGTCTACTTCTTCGGCCCGCCAGCGCCGTTCGGCGCTATGGCGGAGTGGAGCATTGCCGCGCTCAGCCGGACCATCCTGCTGCCGGACGCGGTCGACGATGTGACGGCTGCGGCGCTCGGGAATCCGGGGCTGGCAACCTGGGGATCGCTGCTGGGTCGCGCCCGGTTCCAGCGAGGCGAATCTGTACTGGTGAACGGGGCGACAGGAGTTGCGGGGCAGCAGGCGATTCAGACGGCGAGGTACCTCGGCGCACGAAGGGTTGTCGCGACCGGTCGAGATGAAGCCGTTCTGGAAAAGCTGCGAACGCTGGGAGCGGATGAGACGATCTCGCTGCGGCAATCACCGGAGGCTTTGGTGGAGGCCTTCCATAAAGCGCTCGCGGGTATCGATGTTGTGCTCGACTATCTATGGGGCCAGCCTGCTGAATGCATTCTGGCGGCCGCGAAAGGGCATGGAGCTCCCGAGGGCGAGCCGCGGCTGCGCTATGTGCAGATCGGCTCGATCGGCGGCGACCCGATCTCGCTGAAGGCAGAGTTGCTGCGCAGCTCAGGGGTGGAACTGCTCGGTAGCGGGCTGGGCAGTCTTTCTGCCGCCGCGATCGTCGACGCTTTGCGTGCGATGTTCGATGCCCAAGCCGCAGGCGCTGGGTTGAAGATTGACGCCGAAGCGGTCGCACTGCAAAGGGTCCAGATCATGTGGAACTGCACTCTCCCGAGCGGCCGCCGGATTGTGTTTACAGTGTGAGGGCGGCTTGTTATTTCGCTGCGCTGGTCTAGTCGATCCAGTGGGAGGTTTGCAGAGCTTCCGCGAACTCGGGCTTCATGACTAGTAGCCAATGTGCGTTGGTGACTTCTTCGGGCCGTATGAAGTCGCCGATGAGGGAGAGATAGGCGTCCGATGCGGTGAGGACGCGGACGGACGGCTCGGAGATGGCGAGGTGTTTGCCGATACGGCGGGCGAGCGCTCCGTAATGAAGGTTG
>DASWCA010000243.1:0-4056 GCA_036390355.1 Acidobacteriaceae bacterium | reverse complement strand
CCTCCATCGCTTTGATGAGGGGTTCGTCATCGCCCTAGAGGCCGCACGCAGCCCCACACCCATGATCGGCGGACCGGCATTGCACATGCTAGGGCTGGTCGACTACGCCAGTCCGCCGCATCTTGAAGCGCTCGAGCAAGTTATTGAACTGTGTGCCGGAATCATTCGCACGCCGGGACATGCGCAGCTTGAGACAGCTACGCGGACATTGGGTCGTCTTCTTCCCGTGGCGGAGACGCGAATCGCCCCATTGCTTGAGGTTGCGGCAAAGACCGGCGCACCGGAAGCTCTGTACGCGCTTTCCGAGACATTGTTTCGCGCGCAGGGGGCGCTGCGGGACCGCGTATGGTTCTGGCCGCTGTACCTGCACCTAGCTGCCGCGAAAGCAGAGCACAAAGGTATCTTGGACTACGTCGACATGGTGCTAATGGGGTGGGTTAGCCACCCGGAACGCCAGGACCGGGCCTTGGAGTTCCTGAATGCCTGGATCGCCCACCAACCGAGCGAGGTGATTCGCGATGGGGCGTTGGAAAAGCTATTCGACGCGACGCTTCACCACCTGAAGGAGCAGCCCGCACTACTCAACCGCGCCGTGACGGAGTGGTTACTCCACGACGATATGCGCTATCCAATCGTTGCCTTTAGGGTGATTTCCGGCTTGGGCGAGCCGGGTGTGAAATCGGTGGCGTTGGATTCGGCAATCCTCGACACCTTGCAGCCAAACGAGATTCGATTTCTGGTCAGGCGAATCATGGGGTTCATCGTGGGCGATGATGCACAGATCGGCCTGATCTTCTCCCTGGTTCGGACCCGCGATACGAAGACGCGCACGCTCGGTATCGTGACAGAGGCACTTCGAGACCACGTGGGCTACGACTTTCCTTACCAGACCATCGATTACCTCGAGGAGCGCCAAGCCGCGGAGAGCGATGAAAACATCAGGGTGGTTTACGGGGAAATCATTGCCGCACTGAAAAGTCACCTGGCCGCTTTGGACGCTCTTCCGAGGCTGAAGGAACTCGCTCCCGTTTCTACCAAAGTACACCGCTTCGCCAGGGAACGCGGGAAGCAGATGAGTAAGGCCTTCGACGAGGCGAGCAAAGACTCGATCTGGCGCCAATTGGCCTCGAATGTGGTTCTGAAGGCGGGGCACCGGACCTTCCAGAGCATCCAGGGCCGCTACACAGAACCCACGGAGCTGAAGGGCATCTCTCACACTATGGCGTTGCCTCGGAGCGAAATCTCCGACCCGGCGGGAGCCGCCCGCGAGCGGTACCTCTATAAGACAACTACCAAGGACGCGAAGTGAGGCTCGTTCTTGTTGAATACCTGAGAATGCTGCGGGAGTCGGGCGAGTTTGACGTCCTCCTCCCGGATTTGCTGCTGGCGATGAATATCGTTCCCATCAGTAAATCGCAGAGAGGTGCACGGCAAGCCGGAGTCGACCTCGCCGCTGTCGGACCGGACGATTCGGGCGTCAAGACATTGTGGCTGTTCGTACTCAAGCGAGGCGATCTCGCTCGGTGGGACTGGGACACTGCGCAGCAAGCTGTCAGGCAATCGCTGGACGAGATCAAGGACGTTTATTTGCGCAGCAACGTGGCCCCGGAACACCAACGCCTCCCAGTTCGGATCGTTGTCGCGACGACGGGTGATTTCAAGCAGGACTTCGAGCAACAGCGTGCGGGCTACGCCACCGCAAATACAGAGCCGGGGCGTACCTACGCCTTTTGGAATGGCGACTACGTCGCCACGAAGATGGAGGAACACCTGCTCGACGAATATGCGCTTCCGGCGGCAGCACGCTCGGAATTGCGCAGAGCGCTCGCTCTCGTGGGAGAGCCGGACTACGAGCTCGAGCACTTCTACACGCTGCTCAAGATGCTCCTCGATTGGGTCAAGGAAGGGGAGAAGAAGGAAGAGAAGCCGGAAAAGGACTGCTCACGGGACATCCATACAGTCAGCTTGGCGCTGGGAATCCTCTGCCGCTGGGCAGCGCAGGACGGCAATCTTAAGAACGCCGTAATTGCGTGCGAGCGGTCCCTCCTTTGGACCTGGGACGCGTTACGCCGGCGAGACTTCACGCAGAACCGAAACATGATTCGCGCGTATACGCGAATCGTTGCGATCTACCTTAGTACGACCGCCGAGTACTTCAACAAGGTTCAGGCTCACCTTCATACACAGGACGCGTTTGCTCGGTATCACCGAGAGTCGGCGCTTCTCACCGAGCGCGTATTCGAGGAGATTGGCCTACTCGCTACGATGGGGCTCACCCACTATCTCTGGGCTAAGACCACCAAGGACGAGGAACGCGTCACTGGTGCAAACGCCGTGGCAAACAGCTTGGCGACATTCCTGCAATCCCACCAAGTATCAGGTTCCCCTTGCTACGACGGGCAATCGATCGACATCGCCCTCGCATTGACGTTTCTCTTCCTCACCGAGCAGACGGATGCAATCAAGGCCTGGCTTCGGGAATTGACGGGGCGGCTGACATTTGGATTCCGGAAAGGCCAGTGGTTCCCGATTTCGACCGACTCCTTCGACGATCTGGTTGATCTGGAACTCGGAAATGCTGATGTCGCGAAACTAACGGCGACGTCGTGGATGGTGCCGTTGCTCGGTGAGTGGATGGCCGTGCTCGAGGACGACGAAGGTTATTCTCGGTTGGTGGCCTTGAACGAGGTCCTCAAGGAAACCTCCTTTCAGGTTTGGTATCCGGACGAAAAGACGGCGGAGGTCCTGTATACCGGTCCCGCCCTTGAGACTGGTATTACCGAAGCGCCCATCGTCCTGCCTCCAACTGCGGAGGAAATGCGCGCCCGGATTCGGAGGATTCGCACGGAATCCCCAGCGAAAGCGCGGCTCGTCACCTCGGCAGACCGTGCAGGAATCGGTTGGCTCGACTTCATCACGAGCCGTCACTTCCGCACACCGCCGGACCCGGCTTTCTGGCAGGAGTTGGCGAAGGGACCTTCCACGGCCAGCCGACCTAACTCCCCTGCACCTGAGCAGTCGGGCGGCGGGATGCAGCCGCTTGCGGGCGATTCAAAGCAACCGTCAACTTAGCTGGATGCCATGCTGAGGGATGCCCGGCGCACGGCGTTCAGTCGCGGACGTAACCCGAGGGATCGAGTGTCCGCTCCTGCCGGTTGCCGCCATCCCTGAACCGAAGCGCGCATAAGAATACCTGGCAGGAGCGTCATCGCACGAGTGGCACGGCTGATTCCCCGGGAGTACCCGGGTTTGTCTTGGTTGACGACCCGGGAACTTCAGGCCGCTGAATTCCCGCTCGCGCAGGAATGACGGCGGCGATTGCCGCTCGTAGAATGATGAAATTGTCGGAATCGGATGGGGAGAGCAGGGATGAGACGGCTACGCGTATTCGCGCTTGCAGCATTTGCTCTGGGGTTCACCTCCGCCGCGCTCGCGCAGTCCTGGCCCTCGAAGCCGATCAAGATCATCGTCCCGTTCCCGCCGGGCAATACCACCGACATCATGTCGCGCCTGATCGGGCCGAAGATCACCGAGCGGCTGGGCCAGCCGGTGCTGGTGGAGAACCGTCCCGGGGCGAGCGGCATGCTGGGCCTCGATTTCGTCGCGAAGGCCGCGCCGGACGGCTATACGATCGCCGCCGGGCAGGGCGGGAATCTCGTCGTCCTGCCGCATACGAGCAAGAACATTCCCTACGACGCCCTGAAGGATTTTGCGCCGATCGCGGTCTCGACGACCAACTACCTCGGCATCGTGGCCCACCCCGGCACGCCGTTCAAGACCGTCGGAGAAATGGTCGCGTGGGCCAAGGCCAATCCGGGCAAGCTCACGGTGGCGACCAACGGCGAAGGCGGATTTCCGCATCTCGCGTTCGAGCAATTGCGGGTGATGGCGGGCTTCACCTTCACGCACGTTCCCTACAAGGGCTCGGCGCAGATCGTCACCGACGTGATCGGCGGCCAAGTGCAGGCGGCGATCGACGGCATCACGGCGCTCGCTCCTCACGCGCGCTCGGGCCGGGTGCGCCTGCTCGCGATCACGAACAGGACGCGCGTGCCG
>DASWCA010000242.1:0-1971 GCA_036390355.1 Acidobacteriaceae bacterium | reverse complement strand
TGCGCCCTGGTGATTGCGATCCCCGGCTCCGGCATTCTGAAGTGAGTGCGGGCCGCTCTCTGGCCGCGCTGCAGGTCGAAGTCAAAGACACCGACGAGCGAATCGCGAAGCTCCTCTACGCCAATTTCAAATAACGCGAACCGATGCAGCACGTGCAGCTGGTTCTGCGTCAGGTAGGGAAGTTCCGATTCGTCTTTCACTGCAATCCAGCTTTCATTGGTGCTTCCTTGCGCCGGTTTTTCGGCGAGGGTGCTTGTCGACGACTGCCTTGCGAGGAACCTTCTTTGCGGCAGCCTTGCGTTTCCGCGTCTCTTCGCGCGAGTACATGGTGCCACGGCATTTCGAGGCGCCGCAGTTGCATACGGCCTCATCGTCGCCGCCGTCGTAGAGGCAGTAGTCGTAGGTGATCTCTTCGCCCGGCGCGATGCTTTTGATGGCCGTAATCCACACCCGGCCATCTTCTTCGCCGGTTTCACAATTTGGGTCACAGCTATGGTTGATGAACATGGCCATGCAGTGGCCGTCGATGACCGTTGAGCCGTCGCCCAGTCCAAAAAGATAGGTGAGAATCGAGTCCTTGTACAACTCGTCTGCGTCGTCTTTGCTGAGGCGCGGGCCGGTGTATTCGGCGACGCGCTTGCCCCTGGGAATGCGAGCGGTGGTGTAGCAGCCGGCAGCGTGGATGGCGGACGAACGGATGATCAGTCCCATAAAGATATGCGATGCTTCCTTTGGCAAGTTGTGCACCTGGATCATGCACTTATGCACCGCATCGTACCATTGAAGGGGCGAGGAACGTCTAAAGGAAAGGATAGAACGGCAGGAATGAGATGGGGAACTCCATTTGTGATTGCGTTGGGCTGCTGGCTGGCAGCCGTGACGGTGGTGCATGCGCAGGCACCGGCTACGCCCTCCCCGACTCCGAATCAGAGCAAGCCGGCTGACGGCCAGAAGCCCCCTGCGAATGCTCCCAAGCCTTCTGAAGCGAACCCGTTTCCTGAAGACACGACTACGGTGCCGGTGATGCCCAATGCGAATACGCCTGCAGAGGCACCGGCGTGGGATGGGACGAATCCCGCGGCGGCGGTGCCTGGCGAAGATAATGACCCGGTCCGAAGCCCCGAGGAGCCCGCGGGCTCTTCCGGCGGTTCGGGAGACACGTCGAGTTCGAGCCTATCGGGATTGGATCGGGTGATCAATCCTCCCGAGGACGCGCGCGGGAAGGACGGCAAGAAACCGCCCGAGCATCAGGAAACCGCTGCTGAAGATGAAAACGTGGGCGGGTACTATCTGAGCACGAAGAACTGGAGGGCGGCGTTGTCGCGGTACCAGTCGGCGCTGGTGCTGGACCCGGAGAATCCTGAAGTGTACTTCGGGCTGGCCGAGGCGCAACGGCACCTTGGCGACCTGGCCAACGCGAAGGCGAATTATTCCAAGGTGGTCGAGTACGATCCCGATAGCAAGCATGGGAAAGAGGCGCGCAAGGCGCTGAAGGATCCGGAACTGGCGAATGCGCCGACGGCTTCAGCGGCACGGCCCTCCGGTGGGACTCATCCGTAAGATTTCTTTGAAACTGAGAGCTAAAGCCCAACCCACGTTAGATAGGCAGAGATGATTTGCGGGCCCCAAAGGCCGCTGATAATCCCGCCGATGCATAGGAAAGTGCCGAGGGGGAGCTTGATCATGGCCCAGTTTGATTCTGCTCGGCGTGCAGATGGCAGTGCGATAAAAACTAACCCCACCACGGCGCCCATGAGCACTCCCAATCCAAAGGCGAGCAGCGTACTTGGAAGGCCCAGCCAGGCAGCGAGTAGCGCCATCAATTTTGCGTCGCCAAGACCCATGCCCTCATGCCTGCGAATAAGCCAGTAGACCCAGCGGATGAGCAGAACGATGGCTGCTGCGACAACAATTGCCAAAAGACGTTCACCGATAGCCTGCCAGATGAGAGGCTGACCCGTGCCGTACCTC
>DASWCA010000241.1:0-8607 GCA_036390355.1 Acidobacteriaceae bacterium | reverse complement strand
GGCGCTGGACGGAACAGAGAGCTTCAGTGTGCGTGGCATGGAAGAAGAGTTGCGGCCGATGCAAGGAGTCACGCTGGTTGTTTCGCGGAAGGATGGCCACGATGACGAGTTCCCACTGCAACTTCGCGTCCAGACCGCCCGGGAGATCGAATATTTGAAGTGCGGTGGCCTGTTGCCGTACGTGCTGGGGCAGCTTCTGCCCAGGAATGCCGGTGTGTCGAGCGATGCTGGTGTGCAGCGGTCTTGGGTGCAAGCACAATGAACGTAGGAAGCAGCATGACGTGCCAGGAGAGAAAGAATGATGAAGGTTCATTACTTGCTGGCGGTCATAGCTGTGCTGGCCCCTGCTTGCTGGTCGCAGTCGCAGGCTGTGTCCTGCGCAGACCTGAAGCAGCTAAGCACACCCGAATTGATTGTCACGACTGCATCGCCGGTCGAAGCGGGCATTTTCACTCCAAACGTGGAGGCTGGAACATCCACGAGGAAGCCCGTGCCGGCAAGGGTGCCCGCTTTCTGCCGCGTTACGGGTGTTCTCCATCCAGTTGCCGCTTCAAATATCGGGTTTGAAGTATGGTTGCCGCTGCCGGGTACATGGAACCACAAGTTCGAGGGAGTTGGGAACGGTGCGTACGCAGGCCGCATCAGCTACGGCCCGCTGGAGAACGCCATCAACCTGGGCTACGCGGCGGCGAGTACGGACACAGGACATTCCGGCAGCGAACTGAACTTCATCGTCGGGCATCCGGAGCGCATCGACGACTGGGGTTATCGTGCCGTGCATGTCACCGCACGGGCTGCCAAAAAGATTATTGCGGCGTATTACGGAGCGGCACCGCAGCACGCATACTTCAACGGCTGTTCGACGGGCGGCTCGCAGGCGCTGTCGGAGGCGCAACGCTTTCCCGAGGATTATGACGGCATCCTCGCGGGCGATGCTGGCAACGATCGTGTGCATCTCAACGTCGGCTTTCTGTGGGGCTGGAACGCAGCGCATCCAGCCGGACAGCTTATCCTCTCCGATGACAATCTGTCGCTGCTTCATCAAGCCGCACTGAAGGCCTGCCACGCCGAGCACAATGTAATCCTCGATCCGGCCTCCTGCAGTTTCGACCCGGTCGTTCTCCTTTGCAAGGCCGGGGGGACGAGCGAATGTCTCACGCCACAGCAGGTCGAGGCCGCACGCAGGATATATGAGGGACCGCATAATCCTCGTACGGGCGAATCGATTATCGCTGGCCTGGCACCGGGCAGCGAAGTGATCCATACCGGGGGTGACTATGCGGGCTGGAAGAACTTCATCACGGGCCCCGCGGAGCCATCACGACTCGACTTCTGGAAGCTGTGGGTGTTCGAGAACCCGCAATGGGACTGGCATACTTTCGACTATGACCGCGATGTGGCGACGGGCGACAGAAAGATGTCGGCGGTGAACGCCGGCAATCCCGACCTCTCAGCTTTCCGGGCGCGCGGTGGCAAACTGCTCATGTATCACGGCTGGTCGGATCCCGTGGGTCCTCCAGGCGATGCCATTCAGTACTACACGCAGGTGGAGAAGCGCATCGGTGGTCCAAGCACGGTTCAATCCTTCTTCCGGCTCTTCATGGTTCCGGGGATGTCGCACTGCAATGGCGGCGACGGCTACCAGATGGCTGGCGGCGCGCGCGGCGTAGACGACCCCGAGGGCGTTCCACGCTGGGAACCTCCCGACCCGGAGCACGACATGCTGAGCGCACTGGATCGATGGATGTCGCAAGGCACCGCACCCGCGAGCATCATAGCGTTTCATACCACCGGCAAATTGATCGATCGCACAATCCCGGTGTGTCCGTACCCTCAGCGAGCGGTGTGGAACGGCAAGGCCTCCGCGGATGAAGCCGGCAGCTACTCCTGCAAGACCCCGTCTGCGCACGAAGACGTGAAACGAAACTGAACCCCGAACGAGGCAGGAATCAATGACATTGGGAATTATCGGTGTTGGCACCATTGCTGCCGCCGTCGTGGAAGGGCTTCAATCGACGTCGGCCAGATGTCCCATCGTGCTGTCTCCTCGGAACGAGCAGCGGGCCTCGTTTCTGGCCTCAAAGTTCGCCGAGGTTCAGGTCGCGCCAACGAACCAGGCGGTCCTCGACGCCAGTGAAATTGTTGTCATCGCCGTGCGCCCGCAGATCGCGCACTCCGTTCTCTCCGAGTTGCGCTTTCGCCCGGATCATCGCGTCGTGAGCCTCATTCCCGCCGTGACCCTGGACTACCTCCGGGCCATCACGGCTCCCGCCAGCTCAGTGACCCGCGCTGTACCGCTGCCATCGGCCGCGCGCGGTCAATCGCCGACCTCGATGTATCCTCCAGATCCTTCACTCAAAGCGCTGTTTGAGAAGTTGGGCGTAGTCATCGAGCTTGATAGGGAAGAGGAATTCGAAGCATTCACGACCGCCACCGCCATCATGTCCAGCTACTTCCGCTTCGCGCAGACCGTGGTCGCCTGGATGCAGCGTGAAGGCGTTTCGGATGCAAAGGCACACGCATTCGTGAGCCAGATGCTACTGGGATTGGCGGGCGCCGCCGCCGCTTCTCCTCTGAGCAGCTTCGCGGAGCTGACTGAAGAGCACCAGACCCATGGCGGACTGAATGAGCAAGTGCTTGAGTCCATCACGACGGCCGGCGTCTTTACGGAGCTCGAGCACTCGCTCGATGGTGTTCTGGCCCGCCTCGTCGCGGGGCGGTCGAAGTGAGGTATCGCATCTTCTGGAGAAACGTATATGCAAGCGGCATTTAGGGCGATGACGCAGATCATTCATTCAGTCGGAGACGACGACTTCCCATCGATTGCGGCGCACGCACTTTGCGAGCTTACGTCGTTTGAACTGGCAACCATCGTGGTCCATTATCGCGGGACCCGGCCATCGCTGATATTCGATAACTTTACTTCCTCGGAGAGCGGTCTGGGATTGCGAAACTACCTTGCCAAAACTCATCGGCTCAACCCGGTGTTGCAGCATTTCGGCAAGCCAGGTGCGGTGCGGGCCAGCGACTACAGGGCGACTCCAGCCCCCGACCGGCGAATTCAGCCCTATTTCCACAATATCTTGGAAGAAGAACTCGGCTTCCTCACCGTCGGCTGGCCAGCAGGAATGGAAGAAATTGGTCTCTACTTCGAAGCTCTTGGTGGAATCGTCGAGTTCTGTGTCTACCGCGAGCGTGCACGTACACCCGCTCCTGCCCAGACCCTGCACGCGTTGCATTCGCTCTGCGAGCCTGTTGCCGCTGCATTCAGCCGTCACGATGCCCTGGCACGTCGCGGCGCGCCACTCGCTGGCCTCTCCTCTCGGGAAAGACAGGTTGCTGAGCTGATGTTGCAGGGCTGTACTTCGGAAGCAATCGCCTTACGGTTGCAGATCAGTTGTCATACCGTGAAGGGCTACCGCAAGCAGATATTCCGCAAGCTACGCATTTCGTCTCTCGCCGAACTCTTCGCTCTATCTCGACGGCCGGCACCTCAACCCCCACGCTGGGGGGGTGTTGCGACGCAACAATAGCGCTTATCTTGCCTTAAATGCCCCGGGAGGGCAATCCATTTGCGATACGAACGCATGCCGATTGAGGTCGAGTCGCCGGAAGAGATTGGTTATAACATCATCCGGTACAACCTGTCGGAAAGCTCCATTACCGATCAGCGCCTCTCTGACTTCGGTTTAGTCCTTCCGGATATTCCGCTTGTCTACAACGAACATCGCGGCAGTGCGACGTTGCGAAGCCGCATCGTTGAGGGTATCCCCGGACTGTCTGCCGCAGATGTTCTCATCACCGGAGGCGCCGCGGGAGCCTTGTTCATCGTCTCTACCGCGTTGCTGTCAGCCAGCGACCACCTGGTCGTCGTCCGTCCCAACTACGCTACCAACCTCGAAACACCGCGCGCCATCGGATGCGACATCTCCTTTCTCGATCTGTCCTTCGATCATGGGTTCAAGTTGGACATCGAGGCTCTGAGCGCACTGTTGCGGCCTGAGACGAAGCTCATCAGCATCACTTGCCCCCACAACCCAACCGGCGTCATGCTGACCGACGACGAGCTCCGGCAGGTCGTCGATCTGGCCAGAAAGAACGGAAGCTTTCTTGTCGTAGACGAAACCTATCGCGACCTGTCGCTGGATAATGTTTTGCCGCTCGCCGCTTCTCTGGGCTCTCATGTCATCAGCGTGTCGTCTCTCTCCAAGGCCTACGGCGTTCCCGGAATCCGTCTCGGCTGGCTCATCACCTCCAACCCGAAGCTTCAGGAGCTATTCCTCGCCGCGAAGGAGCAGATCAGCATCTGCGGCAGTGTCCTCCATGAGTGGATCGGAGAAAACATCCTCATGCATCGCGGTGCCTTCCTCCAGGCAACGTTGCAAAGAATGCGTTATCGCCGGCGAATAGTCGAAGACTGGATGACGGGTGAAGGCCGACTCGAATGGGTCCGGCCCGCTGGCGGCGTCGTATGCTTCCCGCGTATGCGCGAGACACCTCCGGGTGGAACCGACGCGTTCTACAAACGCCTCATGGAACAAGGCACGTATGTCGGCCCCGGACACTGGTTTGAGATGCCGGATACCTATTTCCGTCTCGGCTATGGATGGTCTTCTGAGAGCGAACTGGAGCTTGGCCTGAAAGGAATCTCCCAGGCATTGGATGGTTCTCCAAACCGTTCGCTTGGTCCCTCGTCGATGACGACGGATAAATCAGAACCACGTAGAGCGATCGGGTCAGAAGGCACATCGAAGAAGGACAAACGGATCGAAGGATGGGCCGCCCGCGTCATCGCAGCCGCGGGCCTACTCCGCAATATCGTGTCGCAAACGCGCGTTGTGGACATCAGCGACCTGGCTCTTGATAGCGGCGTTCGGCTGTTTGCGAAACTCGAAAACGAGCAAGCGACTGGCTCATTCAAACTGCGCGGGGCAACCAACAAGATTATGAGCCTCTCGCAGTCCGAGCGACAGCGAGGCGTAGTGACGGCCTCCAATGGGAACCACGGCCTCGGCGTGGCTCTCGCGGCGCAAAAGACAGGCACTCCAGCGGAGGTCTTCGTCTCGCAATGGGTCGCTCCCGACCGCGCAGCCCGCATAGAAGACTTGGGCGCCGTGGTCACGCGTACCGTTGGCCAACCGCTCGACGCGGAAAAAGCTGCCCGTGCCAGTGCTGCCAAAACCGGCCGCACCTACATCTCGCCCTACAACGATCCCGATGTCATGGCCGGGCAGGGAACCGTTGCCGTCGAGCTCCTCCAGCAGGTGCCGTCGGTAGATGCAGTCTTCGTCACTGTCGGTGGGGGCGGCCTCATCGGAGGCATCGGGGCCTGTCTCAAACACGCATCGCCCGCAACTGAAGTCGTGGGCTGCTGGCCGCGGAACTCGAGGGTGCTCTATGAGTCTCTGCAGGCTGGCCACATCGTCGAATATCCGGAACAGAAGACATTCTCAGATAGTTCCACTGGTGGCGTTGAGGAGGGTTCCATCACATTCGATGCGGCCCAGGCGGTCATTGACACCACGATACTTGTCGACGAAGACGAGATTCTCCAGGCCATGCGGCTCGTGCGACAAAGGTACGGCTGGCTCATAGAAGGCGCCGCCGCTGTGGCCCTTGCCGCTTTTCTCAAGACCTCAGATGACTACGCCGGCAAGACGGTCGTCGTGCTCTTTTGTGGCGGGAATGTCTCGGACTGGGTCAAGCAGGAACTATAGTGGCGACCGTCTACAATCGCGCGCAGATTGTTGCAGCACTTACGCCGATTGACGTCATTGCGGCGGTTGAAGCCGCATTTGCTGCATACTCTCGAGGCGAAGCTGTCGTGCCTCCACCGGGCGAGTCACCTGTCCTTCGCTAAGCCACCTGACGCAAAATCGCCATTGCACTCAGTAGAAGAAATGTTCCTCGCATGGATCGGCGGCAGCGTCACCTCCCTGAAGATCTCAAAATCAGGGCTCTTCACGAGTCCCTCTTGCGCTGATCGCCACCAGCTTCGATTTCCGACAAACGTTTGCGACCGCCATCGTCCAGAAAGGAACCAAATCGACTCCGGGCACGAGCTTGGAAAGGAGCGATGGCAGGCTTCATATTGTCGGCGAGTTTGCCTGGCTTATACCGTGATGATTCCGGTCTGGATGGCGATGAAGATCGCTTCCGTTCGGTCGCTTACTTCCAATTTTTCGGTGATGTGATTGAGGTGATTTCTCACCGTGAACTGGCTGATCTGGAGGGTATTTGCGACTTCCTTGTTGGTGAGCCCCTTTGCCACCAACTCGAGCACTTCGCGCTCGCGGTGACTCAATCCCGCGGTCATGCGGTCATTGGAAAGGCGTTCTGCAATCCGGCGCGGAAAGGCCTGGTGTCCAGCATGCACGGACCGAATTGCACGCACGATCTCTTCGGCCGGAGCCTCCTTATGGAGGTATCCCTGTGCCCCTGCTTTCACTGCAGCGTAAATCTCCTCGTCATATTCGAAGCTGGACAGGATAATGGGGCGGGCTTTGGGCGCGACGGTTCGAAGCTTCTCCAATGTTTGAACGCCGGAGAAGCCGGGCATGCGCAGATCCAGGAGCACGATGTCGGCCGGAACCTTTTGGAGGAACTCCATGGCTTTGCGTCCGCCCTCGGTCGTCCCGACAATCTCGATGTCATCCTGGACGCCGAGCAAGGCAGTCAGGCCAAAACGAACGATCGGGTGATCGTCGACGATGAGTAAGCGGATCTTGGTCTGCGCCACCGCTGGAGAGGGCTGGCACGTCACTATCGGCTCACCGTTTTCCTGGACTGACGGGGACATGCGCATCATCGGGAAGCCGCGGTCGCAAAAGTGTGCCAAGCATAGCACGCAGCCTATCCAGCAGGCCATGTCCGAGCGGAAGGGAAGCGGTTACCGTTATCTTCGTGCCCGCGCCGGGTTCTGTCGCCAGATCGAACCGGGCTTTGGTCTTTGCGGCGCGGCTTCGCATGCCTGTAATCCCCAAACCGATGACTGCGGCTTCACAGGAGAATCCTCGTCCGTCATCTGCGACGCAAAGCTGAACCTCGCGTTTGGACAGCCGCAAGGTGATGGTCAGCTCACTGCATCCCGAGTGTTGGATTGCGTTGCTGATCGCTTCCTGTCCAATGCGGAAGAAGGCATCGGTTATCTCCAAGGGCAGTTGAGTACTCCGTCCGGAGAGCGATGCAACGATCCGCACTCCACTATCGCTTAGCCGCTCGGCCGACCCTTTCAATGCTTCCAGGATTTCCGCCGCGTCCCGGTATTGCGGGCGGAGTGCCGCGATGGTTCGGCTAGCCTCCTTGTGACTCATCTGGACCATTTGCAGCGCATTCTGGATGTGAGCCTGGACCTTCTCCAGACCGCGCCGCTCGATGCTGGCTGCCTGAAGCTGGTAGGCGATTCCAGTGAAACTCTGGGCCAGTGTGTCATGCATCTGGAACGCGAGTTCCTCCCGCTCTTTGAGCACAGATCTCAGATGCCACTTCTGAAGTTTGTGGATGAGCAGTTGGGTACAGATGAACAGCGCGATACAGATCAGGATGAGCCACATCACATGAGCGGGGGACCACCAAGGCGGAGGGCTGACCAGATCGACTCGCTCGGTTACTACGGCGAATGGGTATAGGTCATTGGTGAATTCCGAAAGCGATGTTGCGATTCCCTTCAGGCGAACGCGGCTGCCCGGCTTAAGGTCAGCAGGATTCAGCCTGAAGTCTCTGCGTCCGGTCGCGCGGAAGTATTGATTCCCATCCTGCAAGACGAGCTCATAGCCACTCGCCTTGGAAGTCGCCGATATGAGTGTGCCTTCCACTTCGATTGATCGCCCGCGATAAGTACCGCCCGTGAGTTGCGAGGCGGTCACGAGGAGGGGAGGGACCGGTGTATCGGACCAGAGCACGCGAAGGCGCGAGTATTCCATCTGGCTGCGGAAATGGTCTGAGACCACGGTGCCGTGAGCTTCGACGAAGTCGCCGAGTTTCAGAGTTGTCCCCGGGTCGACTTGCGCGAGCAACATGGCGCCCGTCTCATCCTGGATTGCGGTCAGTGGCGGCGTGGAGATTACCAGGCCCTGAATCGTAACGTTCGGATGCCGGCCCGGGGAGACAGGGAAGTCACCGATCGGCTCGACACCAGGTCGAATCTCGTGTTTCTTCGCTTCCCTGCGGATCGAAGATACGTATTGGCTGAGATGTTCCGGGTCCAAAGGTGCGGCGAGAAAGAGATCAGCCGCAGTTGGCAAAAGGTTCGCCGGTGGGAAGCCGTTCAGATCCGCTGATGTTGCATGGGTGACCTCAATATTGCGCCACGTCGCGGACGTCAGAAACGAGCGCAATCCAAAACGTCCTGATCGGATGCAGTTACGATCATCCACAGTAGATGCCGTCACGCGACCGTCGGGTAATGTTGCTGCCACTCCAAACTTGCAGCCAACGGCAACAACCCTGAGATGGATCCAGCCTGGATTGTCGTCAGTGCGCGGAAGCCGGTTGTAAAGAAGCGGCAGCCAGCCGAAGTCCGCTCGTCCGAATTCGACGGACGAATCCGCCTGCCGGATGCCGGCGAAGTATCCGTGATACGCATCGACACCCTCTTCCTCTCCGCTC
>DASWCA010000240.1:0-2333 GCA_036390355.1 Acidobacteriaceae bacterium | reverse complement strand
CGGACAGGAAAGCGAATGGGAGCTGCGTGACTACCTGGGTGAGTGCGCCTTAATGTAATTCCGCAACGCGAGATTGATATCGAGCGCCTTGCGAACGCCGCTGTCGAGCATACGCAGCCAGTCGCCTCCCGGCTCCTTGAGCTCGACGGTGCCCAATAGATAGCTCGTCTGAACAATGATCTCGAGTGCGTTCGAGAGATCGTGGGCAAGCTTGCGGATTTCCAGAGCGAGGTCTTCAGGAATCTCCGCGGGGCCGGTTTGTGTTTCTGTCTGCTTTTGTTCAATCATGTTCGGTCGGGTAAGCCTTCCGGCGGGTGTGTCGGTCTCAAGTCGTCTCAGTGTAAGACAAGCGAAGCACAATTGACAGCGGCCACGGTGTTTGTAAGACTGGAGACTCACGACTGCCGTGTCCGGCCGAAATTGGCTCGCGACATACAGGTAGTGCCGTAGTGGCGGAATTGGCAGACGCGCATGGTTCAGGTCCATGTACTCGCAAGGGTGTGGGGGTTCGAGTCCCCCCTTCGGCACCAGCAACTTATCCAACGACACACACTGAATGTCGACGCAACTTGAAAGGATTCTCGCGCATACGCTGCTCGAGGTGACGGATCGGCGCGCCACGGCCGACACCGTGCATCTGGAGAGGAAAGCTGCGGCCCATCAACCGCGCGGCTTCGAGGCGGCATTGCGCAGGGCCTCCGCCTCCGGGCCCGCCGTCATTGCCGAATTGAAGAAGGCTTCCCCTTCGCGAGGGTTGATCCGGCCAGACTTCCAGCCGACTGAACTGGCCGCTTCGCTTCAAGCTGCAGGAGCGGCGGCGCTCTCTGTCCTGACCGACGAGAAATTCTTCCAGGGATCGCTCGACAATCTCGCGCTCGCATCGGCGGCGGTCAAAATTCCCTGCCTGCGCAAGGACTTCATCGTCGACCCTTTCCAGATATTGGAGGCGCGAGCCTCAGGGGCAGATGCGATTCTGCTGATCGTTGCAGCGCTGAAAGATGAGGCCCTGACGAGCCTGTACCAAGAGGCCCGGCGCATGGAGTTGGACGTGCTCTGCGAGATCCACGACCGCCAAGAACTCGATCGAGCCGTAGCGCTGGGTTTCAGCGTAATTGGGGTGAATAGCCGCAACCTGCACACGATGCAAGTGGACCCGCAGACGCAGATCGACCTGGCCCAGCGCCTGCCAGACGGAGTCGTGCGTGTGGCCGAAAGCGGCATTCGGAGTGCATCCGACATTGCCACAATGCAGGCTGCGGGATACGACGCGTTCCTGGTCGGCGAGTCGCTGATGCGCGAGCCGGATCCCGGAGCGGCGTTGGCCGCGTTGCTGCAACGCGAGTATTCCGCGAAGATCTAAGCGGCTGGAGATTCTCGGAATGTGGATCAAAATCTGCGGAAATACGAATCTGGCAGACGCGGCGCTGGCTGCTGAACTCGGCGCGGATGCGGTCGGTTTCATCTTTGCCGAAAGCAAGCGGCAGGTGACGGCGGCACAAGTGGCTGCGATCACGCCGCATCTCCCCGAGCAGGTGGAGCGGGTCGGCGTCTTCTACACGCACGACGCCGCCGAGATTGCCCAGATTGCCACAGACGCGGGACTGACCGCGGTGCAGCTCCAGGGCGGCCTGGATGAAGACCTGTTCGAACGGCTCGGCGAAAAGCTGGGAGACCGCATACAGATCATCCAGACGCTTCACTGGACGATCGGCGAGGACGCGGTGGAATCGGCTCTCGCCGGCCAGTTGCAACGCATCGCGACCCGCAAAGCGGCCAGCCGCGTGCTGATCGATTCCAAAGTAGGCGCTGCCGGCGGCGGGACGGGAGTGTCGTACGACTGGAGCGCCGCGCGGACCGTTTTTGCCGCTGCGCCTGAGCACCTCCGCCTGATCGTCGCCGGAGGCCTGAAGCCCGAAAACGTCGCGGATGCCATTGCCCAACTTCGGCCCTGGGGAGTCGATGTGTCCAGCGGAGTCGAAGTCTCGGCCCGCCGAAAAGACCCCGAGCGCCTCGCGCAGTTCATTCGAAATGCGCGCGCAACCGCTACACCGTGATGCCGGCGTGATGTTTTCTTTTGGCGTGTTTGGGGGTTTCGAGGGGTGCAGCCTTATGCGCGGCGAGGGTGAGTACCATGCGAATGCACCCTTGGGGTGCGATCGTGATAAGTCTGCGAACGCGCGTGAGGGCTGGTTGAAGTCCTCAAGGCGAAGGCATGCTCCGGCGCCAAGCTCATTAAAATGAGCGGCAGTGCCACAAGCGCGACCTGAATGCTGAATTTCATTTTTGAGTCCTTCCAACGTACACCCATGTGACGCGGCTGGCAATAGGTTGGA
>DASWCA010000239.1:0-2415 GCA_036390355.1 Acidobacteriaceae bacterium | reverse complement strand
ATCAAAACGGCCGTCGTGGCCCTGGCGCGGCATCTCTACGACGAAGACATCGCCAACCTCCGCAAGCTGGGAGCCTTCGGCGCAGCTCTTCTCCCGCAGGAAGGTACCGTGCTAACTCACTGCAACGCCGGAGCGCTCGCTGCCTGCGGCTACGGTTCCGCCCTCGGAATCATCCGCGCAGCCGTCGAAAACGGCCAGAAGATCGACGTCTTCGCTGACGAAACCCGGCCCTTCAACCAGGGCACCCGCCTCACCGCATGGGAGCTGACCAAGGACAACATCCCCACCACGCTCATCTGCGACAACATGGCCGGCTACTTCATGTCCAAGGGCCGAATCTCCGCCGTCATCGTCGGAGCCGACCGCATCGCCGCCAACGGGGACACCGCCAACAAGATTGGCACCTACTCCGTCGCGATCCTGGCCAAGGAACACAATATCCCGTTCTACGTCGCCGCGCCCTTCAACACCATCGATCTCGCCACCGCCTCGGGCGACCTCATCCCCATCGAGCAGCGCGCCGCCCGCGAAGTTACGCACGTTGGCGGGGTGCAGGTTACGCCCCACGGCGTTCAGATCCAGAACCCGGCCTTCGATGTGACGCCTGCAAAATACATCACCGCCATCATTACCGAGCGCGGCGTCCTGCGCGCTCCTTTTGGCGACTCCATCCGTGCCATGGCCGCTGAATCCGAACTGGTTACCGCGTAGCTCCGGCGCTACACCTCCTCTGTGCTGCGGGTCACAGCCTTTCTCACAAGAAAGGTTCAACCTGATAGGCAGCTAAAGGAGGTTCTTATGAACAAGCATGAGAACTTCTGGATTGTCACAATCCTTCGCGGAATATTGGCGGTTCTCATCGGCAGTGCTCTCCTGATCGTGCCCGACATGGCGCGCACGCTTTTATTCCTTCCCTTCGCCGTGGCGTTCGTGATCCTCTCGCTCGTCGTCTACGGAATCGTCGACAGCCTCCTCGTCTTCATCACCAGCTTTTTCACCCACCTGCGACCGGCAAAGACGGCCCTGCGTCTCCAAAGCGCCCTGGGGATCGCGATAGGCATCCTCTTCTGTTCCATGCTCTTCGATCGCATTCAACTCGAGTGGTTCCTCTACCTCATCGCGCTGCAGGCCACCGCGACTGCTTTCTCGGAACTCACGATTGCGCGCCATACTTCAAAGCGGCACGGCTCCCGCTCCAGCTATACCGCGGCCATTGTCGCCATGCTTTGCGCCGCAGCCTATGCCAGCGCCGCGCTGATCGCACCCGAAGAGCTGACGCCGCGCGAGATTGCGATTCTCGCCTACGCCTATCTCGCTGCGTTTGGAGTTGCGCAGGTGCTGATGTCGACTCGCATGCTTTACCTCGAACACCACGGCGATCCACTGGTCCACGCCGCAAGCCAGTAATCTCCGGATGCGCTGTGACGTGCGTCACGGACATGTGTGACGCAACCCCATTAAATTGGTGACAGGCTAGCTCCCGAGCCTCGTTGAGTTGGAACTCAGTTCAACGTTCGAGGTGTCCCATGCCGGTACTTCAACGCGTCTCGGTCTCCGTCAAGAACATCCTGTTGGCCACCGACTTCTCGTCGGTCTCGGACAAGGCAGCTTCGTACGCAAGAGCTTTAGCTCTTAACTTCCGCTCCAACGTAGAGATCGCACACGTATTTGATCCGTCGGTCGTTACCTCCTACATGGAGGCGATTCTCGGCATGCCTCTCGATGAGCGTTATCGCATCAGTAGCGAGGCCCTCGAAAAGCTTAAGCAGGAGTTCTCCGCCGGCGGAGTAGAAGTAAGCACATCGTTGCCGGAAGGGCGCAATCCGCAGCCGGCAATCCTGAAGCTTGCACAGGAACACGATACCGATCTGATCGTTGCCGGAACGCATTCCAAGTGGGGATTGGAGAGACTCGTCCTCGGGTCCACCGCAGAGGAGCTGATTCGCAATGCCGCCTGTCCGGTGCTCACAGTCGGGCCGCATGCAAAGGAGCCCCAGGATGGGCCTCTCGTCTTCCGGACGATTGTGTATGCGACCGATTTTTCCGTGGAAGCCGCCAAGGCAGCGGTGTTTGCGCTCTCCTTCGCGCAGGATAGTGGCGCGCATCTCTATTTTTGCTACGTCTCCGGGTCCGAGCCTCTGCCCGGAGAGAAAGAGTCGATCGACGGTCCCTTCAAGGCCGCGCTCAATAAGATGATTCCCGAATCTGTCTACGAATGGTGTACGCCGGAGACCGTCGTCAAGCATGGCGATGCCGCCGAGGCCATCCTGGAATTAGCGGAAAGGGTACACGCAGATCTGATCGTACTCGGCGCACGCAATGCATCCTTCTGGCTCAGGCACGTAGAGCATGGGCTAACTCCAGACCTGCTGGCAGAGGCCACATGTCCTGTAATGACCGTGTGTTAAACTCATC
>DASWCA010000238.1:0-2888 GCA_036390355.1 Acidobacteriaceae bacterium | reverse complement strand
CTTGAACCGCCAACTGGTATTGCCGGTTTCGATGATGTCGCAGTGATGCGTCAGCCGGTCGAGCATGGCTGTGGTCATCTTCGCGTCGCCGAACATGTGGAGATGCCACACCGCTTGATCGTCGAGTCTCTCGGGTCAGGGTGGTTGATCCGCACCATCCACTGTACGGCGAGTGCTATCCGGTCAGCGAGCGGCGCTCGGGGCGAGGGCCGGGGCTGATCGTAGTCCGGCTGGCGGACGGCCGCGAACGGTCGATCCCGCGTTCGGCCACAGCTCCCGCGTCGGTACCCAATGGTGAGCTGGCGACGCCGAGGCGTCACGTGCACATTTCGGTGCGCACGCTTCTGCCTTTGGCGAATCACGTGCGCGCTGTGCTCGCCTCCAGAGATGCGGATCTCGAAGGCGGCGGTGGACGAGACCTCAAGCAGCCGGCCGCGGGGCAGGACGGAGACGCCGGGCATGCCGCCAGACCTGTGGTTGCGGCTTCCGGTCGCGACGCGGCGCCAATTGGCGCAGCAGGTAGGTCAGCTCGTGCAACGTCTGCGGCTGCGGTCCGTCCGATCAGAGGAGGGCGATCGTGCTGACCACGACGTTGTCGACCGATGAGCGGATTAGCACTGCGCACCGGGCCAAGTTGGCCTTCGTGTATGTTCGGCAGTCGTCGCCGGGGCAGGTGCGCCATCATCAGGAGAGCACTGAGTTGCAATATCGGTTGGTCGAGCGCGCAACCTTGTTCGGTTGGCCACGTGAGCGGGTTCATGTCATTGACGACGATCTTGGCAAGTCTGGAACATCCAGCAGCGATCGACAGGGCTTTCAGACACTGATCGCGGAAGTAGGACTGGGCAAGGCCGGCCTGGTGATGAGTCTGGATGCGTCACGTCTTGCGCGCAACAACCGAGATTGGCATCAGCTCCTTGAATTGTGCTCGCTGTTCGGAGTCCTGATTGCTGACGGCGAACGCCTGTACGATCCTGCCGCCTATCACGACCGGCTTCTCTTGGGTCTGTCAGGGATTATGAGCGAAGCGGAACTGCATCAGATCAAGATACGCTTGCATCAAGGAGAGCGTCAGAAGGCGGCGCGTGGCGAGCTCCGATTGCCGTTACCTGCTGGGCTGATCCACAACCGCGACGGCAGCGTCACGTTCAATCCGGATGAGGAGGTGCAGGAGCGGCTACGATTGGTCTTTGCCAGGTTCCGGGAGTTACGCACCGCCAAGGCCGTGGTGCGATATTTGCGCCGCGGCAACTTGCCCCTCCCCGTTCGACCGCTGCACGGTCCGGCACCGCACGATGTCGTC
This sequence comes from Acidobacteriaceae bacterium, assembly GCA_036390355.1. Lineage (GTDB taxonomy): Bacteria > Acidobacteriota > Terriglobia > Terriglobales > Acidobacteriaceae > Edaphobacter. The sequence goes on along the minus strand of DASWCA010000238.1, from coordinate 1,585 downwards.
TGGCGCGCGGCGAACAGTGCCCGCGTAGTCCAGATCCTGAAGAATCCGGCTTATGCTGGCGCCTACGTGTATGGCCGACGGCGCCCGGACCCGCTCCGCCGGCAACCTGGCAGTGAGCGGGTTGGGACGGTGGCGGTTGCGCCTGAAGAGTGGCCGATCTGTCTTAAGGACGCGCACCCGGCTTATGTCGATTGGGACGAGTTCATGGCGAACCGTAGGCAGCTGGCGAACAACGTCGCTCGCTACGATGCGGGACGGCCCGGAGCACCGCGCAAGGGCAATGGATTGCTGCAGGGGATCGTCAGCTGTGGTCGGTGCGGCCGCCACATGACCCTGCGCTACTCGGGTCCGGACGGCGATTATCCGGTCTACGTTTGCGTTGCTGACCAGATCTCGGAAGGCCGGCCGAAGTGCCAGGAGGTGCGGGCTCTGGCTGTGGACGTCGAGGTAGAGCGACTGATCCTACAAGCCTTGACCCCGGATCGGATCGCGCTGGCTGTCGCCGCATTAGACGAGATTGAGAAGGAAACGAGCGCAATGGAGCGGCAATGGTCGCTCAAGCGCGAGCACGCTCGTTACGACGCAGAACGCGCACGTCGCCAGTATGACGCGGTAGAGCCGGAGAACCGTCTGGTGGCGCGCTCGCTGGAGCGGGCCTGGGAGGAACGCCTGCGTCGCGCCGAGCAGATCGAACAAGAGTATGCGGCCTGGCGTCGCGAGCAGGCGGTCTCGATCTCTGACGGCGATCGGCAGGAGATACTGGCGCTCGGTGAAGACCTGCCGCGGCTTTGGAACGCCGCGACGACAACATCAGCGGACCGCAAGCAGATTGCCAGGCTGGTGATCAAAGAAGTCACGCTGGATCAGAAACGTCGGCGCGGCTGCATCTGGATCAGGATTGTCTGGCAGACTGGCTCGACAAGCGAGCATTGGTTCCAGCGGACCGTCCAGGGTTATGCGCAGCATGCTGATCAGGATCAGTTGCGGTATCGCATCGTTGAACTGAACAGCCAGCAGAAGATGGACGGCGAGATCGCCGCCATCCTCAACAATGAACAGTTCCGTACAGCACATGGGCCGCCGTTCTGCGGGAAGATGGTTCATCTTCTGCGGAAGCGATGGCGGATTCCGACGGTCAAGATCAATGGCACGGCAGCGAACCCATCGCGATGGCCCGACGGCAGCTACTCGGTGCAGGGTGCCGCCACGATTCTCGGCGTCACACCGCAGACCATATTCAAGTGGCTCCGTAAGGGCTGGCTCGCTGGCCGGCAGCTTGCCAAGGGCATGCCATGGCAAATCTCGCTATCGCCCAAGCAGGTCGAAGCTCTCAGCGCCCGCGTTCGACGTACCACCCGATTCACCAGAGAGGCATCATGAAAGCGTCGAGTCGCCGAAGATCTGCGGCCAATCGGCAAAGGCGAGGTTGGTGGTGATCAGCAGGGATGTGTTCTCGTAGAGTTTGCTGATCAGGTGGAACAGCAACTGGCCGCCCGGTTGGCTGAATGGCAGGTAGCCGAGTTCATCGATGATGATGAGATCGTAGCGCAGCAGCTTCTCGGCGAGACGACCACTGCGGCCAGCA
>DASWCA010000237.1:0-24078 GCA_036390355.1 Acidobacteriaceae bacterium | reverse complement strand
TCGAACCGCACCGGCGCGGTCGTACTTCGCCAGCGTGTACTCGTCGAACTTCGGGAACGCAGCCGCCAGGCCCTTCTTGACCTGGGCCGACAGCGGCGCCCGTCCGTCCTTCCAGTAGATCGCGACAAACTCCGCCAGCTCATCCGCACGTTGGATCACACGGATCATCGTCTCGGCAACCAGGGCGCGGTGCGTAGCATGACGCGCCATCTCGCGCACCAGCAGTAGCGGAGCGTGACGCAGCTTCATCGTGGTCCGAGCCTCAATCGCCAGTGACGCAACCTTCGCAGCGTCGACCTTCGGCACCAGTTCGCGGATCCGTCCGGCAATCGCTACGCCGTCCTCGTAGAACTCGTCCTCCCACAGCATGCACGCCAGCACGCTGCGCCGCAGCGCCTGCTCGGGAGAAACCGCAACTGCCGGCGCTCCCTCATGCGTCCGCGGACGCACCAGGTGACTCAACCTCAAAACATTCAGCTTCATCACGCACCTCCTTTCCCGAACCAGATGGGTTGTCATAACCCCAAAGTTCGTCATTCTGACTCGAAGAGTCAGAATCTCTGTAGTTATAAGTCGCACCTATCCCACGACCATGGGAAGTAAGTCGAGCAACTAAGTCGCCGGGGAATATTCGAACACGGTCATTTATACATAGGTCCAGTCAACCTACGGCAGGAATCGAACCTGCAGCCTCCGTCATCGCTGACGGTCTTCTACCATTGAAGTATCCGCATTCTGCGCCACCGGCGCTTACTCGTCGTCCTCGTCGTAACTGTCTTCGTTCTCGTCTTCCACGATTCGAACCGTAGTCTCTCCAAATTTCTTGCCTACCTTGAATCCAACGGGCTTCGGGTTACCCGGCGACACATGAATTGCCAGCTTCTGCATCTGTACATAGCTTGGTCTGTTCTTGTCGTAGTAGCCGGTGCACTCATAAATCCTGAATGGCACGACAATGTTCGGAACTACTCCGCAGCACATCGTTACCATCTCCGACTCCCTGTAACCCGTCATGATGTGCGCATTCGTGCACGTCCTGCACTGGGACTCCGAGCCGACTGGCGTTCCTCCTTTCACGTATCCTTTGCCCATATCAGTATTACTTTCTAGCCAGCCTGAAGCTGGAGGGTTATTTGGCCGGGGAAAAAACGATAACAGCACAGTAGGTGCTCTACCACTGAGCTACACGGACTTATCATCCGCAGCAGGATTCGAACCTGCGACCACCCGCTTAGTAGGCGAAGTATCTGTTGTCTACGCCACCGGCCAAACTATGTAAAACACACTTGCGCACGTCAGGGAACACTCAAGCCAAGTTTCAGAGCAAGTGCTTCACGGAACCTTGTACTTCGAGGCAACGCCCCCGTCCCGCAAAATCTCCACTCCGGCAGGTTTTCCGTCCTGCCCGTTCATTCGTCAGCGGAAGTAACTCGTCTCTATCACCACTGATTTCCTCGACACAGGCGCAGGTTCGCATCTGAGCCAAAGAGCGCATCGCTGTCAGGGAACAATCCCGTGCGGCACCGGGGTTTCGAAACCCCATCCTCTCGGATCTACCACGAAGTAGCCGCGCAGTACGCCACTGACAGCAAATCTGCTGAGGGATCAAGCGAAAACAGAACATGGGTCCTGTCACAGAGGAAGTATCTGTTCTCTTCGCCACTCAGCCGGCGCGAAGCCACTGTCTGCTTAGGAAAGATTGCCCGATCGCGGTTCGAATGCGTAGGATCGTCCGCTTACAGGGAAGCCCAGGTGACCAGCACAGCCCGGCGACCGGCGCAGAGAGATTTCATCTCAGGCGATCCACTTATCGAATTTTGGAAGTTCGATTTCATCGGGCTAACTCCTACGCAGGTGATACTTTCCCATAACTAGCTACTAATTGCAAGCTATTTCTAACTAATTCCCACAAATTATTTTCTGATGTAGTTCGCCAAGCCGGCTCCCATCTCAATTCGCAGTCCGTTACGCTGCATATACTCATCCCACGCCCTCGACACCAAAAGCGGAACACCCGTGCGAAACTAATCTCAGAGCCGTACATCGAAATGCCTGACCTTACCTCCCTGCTCCATCGCACCTTCGGATTCTCCACCTTCCGCGCCAACCAGGAAGCAGTCTGCCGCGCCACCACCGACGGCCGCGACGTCCTCCTCGTCATGCCCACCGGAGCCGGAAAGTCCCTCTGCTACCAACTCCCGGCCATCGCCCGCGGAGGCACGGCGCTGGTCGTCTCTCCGCTCATCGCCCTCATGGACGATCAGGCCGTCAAACTCGCGGCCCTCGGCCTGCGCGTGGCGCGCATTCACTCCGGCCTCTCCCGCGACGACGCCCGCAAGGCCTGCCGCGACTACCTCGACGGCACGCTCAACTTCCTCTTCATCGCGCCCGAACGCATGCGCGTCCCTGGCTTCCCCGAGATGCTCGCACGCCGCAAGCCGTCCCTCATCGCCATCGACGAAGCCCACTGCATCTCGGCCTGGGGTCACGATTTCCGTCCCGACTACCGGACGTTAGGCGAACATCTTCCGGCGCTCCGGCCAGCGCCCATCATCGCCCTCACCGCCACCGCAACGCCGACCGTCCAGCGCGACATCGTCGCCCAACTCAACCTGCAAAATCCCGCGCTCTTCATCCACGGATTCCGCCGCTCCAACCTCGCCATCGAAGTCGTCGAGATGTCCAAGCCGCGCCGCCACGAGTTCACCACCACGCTTCTTCGCAACCCTGCGAACCGCCCCGCGATCGTCTACGCGCCCTCGCGCAAGTCCTCCGAGGAACTCGCAGCCGAACTCGCCCGCCACTTTCCCGCAGCGGCCTACCACGCAGGCCTCGAGTCCAGCATCCGCGAGCGCGTCCAGACCGCATTCCAATCCGGCAAGCTCGATGTCGTCGTCGCCACCATCGCCTTCGGCATGGGCATCGACAAAGCCGACGTCCGCACCGTCGTCCACACCGCGCTCCCCTCCTCCGTCGAAGCCTTCTATCAGGAGATCGGCCGCGCCGGACGCGATGGCCTTCCCAGCCGCACGGTCCTGCTGCACAGCTTCGCCGACCGCAAGATGCACGAGTTTTTCTTCGAACGCGACTATCCGCCCGCGACTGACCTCGTCCGCGTCGCGCAAGCGCTCACGTCCCACCCGGATCCAGCCGAATACCTCATGCCCGAGCCCTTAGCCCAGCGCCTCAAGATGGACCTCGGCAGCTTCTCGAAAGCCATCGAAAAACTCGTCGCTCAGGGCGCCGCTTCCATCGACTTCGCCGGCAACGTCCGCGGCACTGGCGCCGCCTCGAAGGGCACCGCGTGGCGCGCCTCCTACGACGCTCAACTCGCCTTCCGCCGAGCGCAGCTCGACAACATGGTCGCTTTCGCCGAAACTCAGCAGTGCCGGATGACGGCCGTCATCCGCCACTTCGGCGACACCGCCGACGCGCACCGCCCATGCGGCAAATGCGACTTCTGCTCTCCCTCCACCACCACCGCCCAGACCTTCGCGCCGCCGACCAGCGCGCAGGCTCGCGACCTTCGCGCTATTCTCTCCGCCCTCGCACACGCGCCCTCCCGCGCCACCGGAAAGCTCCACACCGACCTCGCGCTCGGGATCGACCGCAAGACCTTCGACATCCTCCTCGACTCGCTCGCCCGTGCAGGTCTCATCACCCTTACCAGCGAGACATTCACAAATTCCGAAAGCAAAGTCCTCCCTTACAAAAAAGCGGCCCTAACCCACGAAGGCCGCAGTGAGGACGCCTCCGAACTCGCCGGCGTCGTCCTGCCCCCACTCTCCGACGATCCACCGCCGCGCTCGAAATCAAAGCGGCCCTCAAAGTCTTCTTCGCGCAAATCAACGCCGGATATTTCCGAAGCCTTCACTCTCGCCCAGCAGCGTCTTGACGATGCTCTCCGCGCATGGCGTAAGGCCGAAGCCGCCAAGACCGGTAAGCCCGCATTCATCGTCCTCAGCGACAAGGTGATACGCAATATCGCTATCGCCCATCCCCAGTCGATTCCGGAACTACTCACCGTTTCCGGCATAGGTCCCGATAAGACCGACCGCTTCGGCGCGGACATCATCGCCATCTGCCGGCATCAGAGCTCCGACAATCTTTTCAGTCCAGATGCAAGCAAAGCGTCGCCGTCAAAACACCCGTCACCCAAATTCCAAGCTCATACCACCGCGTTAGAAGAGTCGGAGGCCCGCAATATACCAGCCCAGGTCGAAGGCCTCGGTGTGCGCCCAGACAAAACCGAGGGCGCTGAAGGCGAGACATATCAACTCGCCACCCCCACATTCCACCGCACCCGTCCCGATACGCCTGATCCCATCGCCGACCTGACCCCCGACCAGCAGCACCTCGACCAGCAACTCCGCGCCTGGCGCAAAACCGAGTCGGAACGCATCGGACTCCCGCAGTTTTTCGTCCTCGGCTCCTCCACGCTGCGCGAGATCGTGCTCATTCGTCCGCGCACGATCGCACAACTCCAGTCCATCTCCGGCATAGGTCGCGACAAGGCCGAAAGATTCGGCACAAGCATCCTCGACATCTGCAGCGCATAAGTTTTTTGTCTTTGCTGCGCAGAATATCAACCGCTTTCAGTTACAATTTTATCAGCACACCCCGCTTCCCAACCGAATCCACACGCGTACGCGAGCGCACCCAAAGCTGCTAAACTAGGGTTTGGCAGCAGTTTCCCGGGCATCGGTTCCGGCCCGCGCCAGTCCACCGGCAAAAGGAAAACTCACATGGCAGACCACTCGAAGAACGGCAACTTCGGCTCATCCAGTCTCCGCCTCAAGCTCGGCCTCGCCGAGATGCTCAAGGGCGGGGTCATCATGGACGTCATGAACGTCGAGCAGGCGCGCATCGCCGAAGAGGCCGGCGCCATCTCCGTCATGGCGCTCGAGCGCGTCCCCGCCATGATCCGGGCTGAAGGCGGAGTAGCCCGCATGGCCAGCCCCAAACTCATCAAGCAGATCATAGCCGCGGTGTCCATCCCAGTCATGGCAAAGGCCCGCATCGGCCACTTCGCCGAAGCCCAGGTCCTGCAATACCTCGGTGTCGACTTCATCGACGAGTCCGAGGTCCTGACCCCGGCCGATGAGACCCACCACATCGACAAGCACGCCTTCACCACGCCCTTCGTCTGCGGCGCGCGCAACCTCGGCGAAGCCCTACGCCGCATTGCGGAGGGCGCAGCCATGATCCGCACGAAAGGCGAGCCCGGCACCGGAGACGTCGTTCACGCCGTCCAGCACATGCGCCAGATCGTCCGCGAGATCAAAGCCCTCACCGTGCTCGGCGACGAGGAACTCTACCACGCCGCCAAGGAACTCCAGGCCCCCTACGAACTCGTCCGCATGGTCGCCAAATCCGGCAAGCTGCCCGTACCCAACTTCTCCGCCGGCGGCATCGCCACTCCGGCAGACGCAGCCCTCATGATGCAGCTCGGCGCCGAGACCGTCTTCGTAGGCTCGGGCATCTTCATGAAGGAGCGCGCCACTCCGCTCGACGTCGAAAACAATCCGCTCGAGCGCGAAGAGGCCGTCTCCCGCGCCCGCGCCATCGTCATTGCCACCACACACTTTAACGACCCGAAGGTCGTCGCCGAAGCATCGGAAGCCGTCATCGGCAGCATGAAGGGCCTCGCCGCCGCAGCCATCGAAGAACAACACCTCATGCAAACCCGCGGCTGGTAATCCAGCCGCCCCGACGCGGCGCCTTCCGACGCACCTACACTTGCAAACGGCGCCGCATCGCCCCCGCGAGTCCCACGACTCCCGTTCCCAGCAGTAACAGGGTCGTAGGCTCCGGCGTCACGACCGAGAGTTGTCCGCGAATCTCCCCGCCTGGGAAGACCGCGTCGTGAATGTTCACATACGCCAGCCCGCTGTTCAGCCCCGCCAGAAACGTCGTCTCCGTCAGCCCGCCGCCAAACGCAAACGTGCTCAGATCGAACGTCGCGTCGAAGGTCCCTGACGTCGCCGCCGGAAATGCCGAAAATGGAACGACCACCCCGGCGGCCACACCCGGTGCAGCACAACAGTGGATATGCGCCGCCGCGGCAACTCCTCCAATCAACCCGCTAAAAACTTCATGCACCGTCAGGATGTTTCCGGTCAGAGTCAGCAACGCCGACCCGGTCGCCGTTGATGCATTAGGCGGAGTCTCGTTCGATCCCAGCAGGACTGCCGTGTATGTGATTGTGTCCGCAAAGCACCGTGCTCCAAGGCCGCTCGTCAGGAGCAGTGCACTCAATGTGATCCATCGCTTCAGCAACATAGTGTTTCTCCTCGCGTCGTCTTAGATCTGCTGCGTCGCGTGGCAGAAGGGATTGCATCGCGCAAAATTTCCATTGCGTTCGCCTCGTTGCCCCGAAGCGGACACCACTCAAGCCACACGCACGCGACCGTATGCCCTATGATGCCGGACTCATCGCGGGAAGGTAGCCCCCGTGACAAAATCTTGACAAAGATTCATCAATATCCCGGAAACCTTACAACGCCGCCCTTCACCCTGCCCGCTCCCGGCGACCCTATCCCTCGGTTCGCCCCAGCCAATCCCGCGAATCTGCGTGGTAGCCTTAAGGAGTCCTGCGCGTGCCCGACCTCACAAACTACTCAGGCCTATAAGCCACAAGGTGTCTCAAATGAATCGTCTTATCCTTCTTCTCTCCCTATCGCTTCTTCTTCCCTTCACCGCCCATGCGGACGAGGCTTCTCAGCGCGCCAAGGCGAAAGAGATGGTCCTGCTGCTCCATAGCGATCGCATGGTGACTCAAATCTCCGCGAACTTTATGAAGCAGTTGTCGATCGCGGGCGAAAAGCTGATCGGCCCCAACGCAACGCCGGAAAGCAAGGCTCAGCTAGCAGACCTGGAGAAAAAATTCTCCCAGATGATCGATGACCAGGTGGGCTGGAAAGTCATGGAACCCGCACTCACGGACATCTACGCCAAGACCTTTACCGAGGACGAGCTCACCACGATTGTGGCTTTCTATAAATCGCCGGCCGGCGCGGCTCTGATTGAGAAAATGCCGACGGTCAACACCGCGGCAACACAGCTCTTGCAGTCCAAGATGACGGTTATGCAGCCGCAAATGAAGCAGATGTATGAAGACTTCCAGAGGAGCCAGGTCACACCAGCCAAGCCTCCCACTCTTGGACCTCCATCGGGCCCGCCTGCGGCGACACCTCCGCCTGCGAGCACGCCGAAGTGACCCCAGCCCATCCGCCTCTCGTCATTGGCGTCCTGGCCCTGCAGGGCGCCTATGATGCGCACGCGAAGACGCTCGCCGCGCTCGGAGCAACCCCAAAGCTCGTCCGCACTCCGGACGAGCTCGCCGGACTCGATGGCCTCATCATGCCCGGTGGCGAATCCACCACCATGCTCAAGTTCCTCGACCGCAACGGATTCTTCGAGGTCCTGCAAAGCTACGTGCGATCCACGCCGACATTCGGCACCTGCGCCGGCGCCATCCTGCTTGCCACCCACGTCGAAAGCCCTGCCCAGCGCTCGCTCGCCGCCCTCGACATCACCGTCGAACGCAATGCTTACGGCCGCCAAATCGACTCCACCATCGTTACCGCCGAAACGTCCCTGCCCGGCGGTCCGCTCGAAATGGTCTTCATCCGCGCCCCGCGCATCCGTCTCACCGGCCCCGGCGTCGAAACCCTCGCCACCCGCGACGGCTATCCCACCCTCGTCCGCTCCGGACACTTGCTCGCCGCAACCTTCCATCCGGAACTCTCGCACGACTCCCGTGTCCACCAGCTCTTCCTCGATCTCGTCCGCGACCACCACGCCGCCAACGCGAAGTGACGTGATCTCTCACCCAAAATCACGCACCAAAGTACCGCAGCCCTCTTGTTTCTTCCTCGTCTCCGGTCCTCCGGCGACCTACACTTGCTCCATCGCATCGTGTCACGGAGCCCGTCATGGAAGAGAATCTCGCGCAATCTTTCAGTTCGCTGCAATTAGATTCCCGGCATCAGAACTCTGAGCCGCGCCCTTACGTCTATCGCTCCGCCCAGCCCGATGCAGGCCAATCCCATCCCATGCGTCGAAGCACCGACAACCCAGGCGCAACCCGCGGAATCGCGACTCAATTCTGTCCCCAACCGCTTCTCCTGAAATTTCGCGTCTTTCTCAAGCTCAATAATTGAGCCTCAACGGGCAGGCTCGCCCTCGCGCCGCGTAAAACTCCTCACTACGACGCCTGACGTCTCAAAATGCGTCACCCGATGCCCCGAGCTGTGTCCCATCTGGATCGCCTTCTTCAGCATCCGGATCGGGCCGCGCGACTCCTCTTCAAACCACCGCCCATTCGCCCACTCCCAATCTGCCACCAGGCTGTAGCTCACGTCGCACTTCGGACACCCCAGCGGTGTCTCCAGCCAGCGATGGAACGCGCCCTCCGGAAGCTTGCCAACCGGCTCCGTCCCCGACCGGATCGCCGCAATCGTCGAATTCAATCAGTCCTCCACCCTCCGCCGCTTCGGAGTAAGAAATCCGAACAAAAGGTGCAGCACAGCCAGCGCCAGCGCGCCAAGGAATGCCGCCCCGAACGTCTCCACCCGGAAGCCGGGAATGAACCCGCTCGCGAACTTCAGCATCATCGCATTGATTACCAGGAAGAACAGCCCGAACGTCAAAATCCCCAATGGCAGCGTGATGATCTTCAGCAACAGTCCGAACGTCGCATTGAGCAGCCCGATCACCACCACCGCGATCATCGCCGACGCGAAGTCGCTCACTACAAAGCCACTCACAAAGTGCGACACCAACAGCAACGCCACCGCATTCAATATCCAATGCAAAAGCATCCGAAACATATTGTCCCCCTCTTTGCACTCAGCGATATCAGGCCAGCCTAACTCTCCCCAGCATATCTGACTGGCGGCTCGCCCTCTGCCGCAATCGAACACCGTGAGCCTGGCCTCGCCGCGGATGTCGAGTTTTCGCGCGAATGTGCAAATCGCCCGCAGCGGCACACTTCTCCACCCCCCCGACATCGCATCCAATCCAGCAGCCGCCGTTCACCACTCCGCAGCGTCTATATAAGAGATGCGAAACTCCCAGTGGTCACGGGACGACAATCCTAGTAAGCTCGACGCATCGCGCGCGCTGTGAGGTGACACATGCCCATAACGGTCACGCCCCCCGATCTCGAACGGCGACCCCGCCGTACCGACGAGAACGACGGTGGCCATGGCCGGCGTCCGCCAAATGGCCGCGACCTGAAGCGCACCGGCGGAGGCGGAGACGGCGATAACTGGAACGAGTCCTCCGGACCCAATCGCCGCCCCGGAGCCCGCCTTACCACCTACCGCCTCGGACTCTTCTTCTCGCTCGGCGCCGTCTTCATGTTCTTCGTCGGCATCGTCAGCGTTTTCTTTGTCTCACAGTCCAGCACCCACGTCGACGCATACAACCGCACCATCAACCCCTGGCTGCCCACCACCATCCCGCCGATCCTCTGGCTCAACACGCTGGTCCTCATGCTCAGTTCCATCACAATCGAGATCGCTCGCCGCCACATGTTCCACGACATCGACGCCATGGAGGAGTGGTTCGGCCTGGGCAAGCCTACCTCCCGCCGCGCCCTGCCGTGGCTGCTCGCGACCTTCGCCCTTGGCTCGCTCTTTCTCACCGGCCAGATTCTCGCCTGGCGCCAGCTCGCTACCCAGGGAATCTTCTTCCATTCCAACATCAGCAGCCACTCGTTCTACATCATCACCTACGCCCACGCCTTCCACCTCTTCGCGGGGGTCGTCGCGCTCATCGTCGCGCTTGCCGGCCTCTATGCATTCAAAAGCGTGGAAAACCGCCAGATCATGGTCGACTGCACCGCCTGGTACTGGCACTCCATGGGCATCCTCTGGCTCATCCTCTTCACTCTGCTCGCCTATTTCCAATAAGCCGAAATTGCTGTTCCTCCGCCAAACCCTGCCCTCCACAAAATTCATGTACCCAGCCGCGTCCGCTGACGTATAGTGCCTCATGCGATTCTTCGAACGAGCATTGCTCCTCGCAGCCGTCGTTTGTCTTGCGCCACCGGCAATCCAGGCTCAGGGGAAGACACCCACCGACCGCCTCCTGGCCGCACGCGCTCTCTACTACACTCCGACCACCGCAGGCCTAAAGTCATTCCACTGCGATCTCGTCACAGACTGGAAGGGCATCCTGTCGCGCTCCAGCGGCAAGGACATCCCAGACGACAATCCCTTTCTCAAATATCTCCAGTCCGCTCATGTATTCGTCACCGACGACCTCAACGGCGCTGGTACGCTGGAGTGGTCGAACACAGCCGTCCCCGCGGAAGGTCTGGCAGACCCGGCCTCGAAAATGCGCGATGGGGTGACCCAGATGATCAGCGGCTTCTTCACATCCTGGAACGGCTATATGAACGGATCCATGGTTCCCGCGCCCGCTCCGACCGACGTTGTCTCCGCGACGACCGACGGAATCCACGTCCACGGCAGTTCCGACACCATGACTGTCGACGAGGACTTCGACAAGAATATGCTGCTTACCCAAGCACATGTCGTCACACCTGATCTCGATGCCATCGCCTACCCGACCTTTGACGACACTACCGATGGACGTATCGTGTCATCCTTCCGCACCGACCTCAAGCAACCGGTGACGGCGCCGATCGTCCAGTTGAACATCGCCGTCATCTATCAAACGGTATCGTCGTTTCGCATCCCGGCGTCGCTCCATTACGACCTCAAGAATGTCGGTCAATTCGATTTCACTTTGTCCGGTTGCAGCGTCGTCTCAGATGCAAAGCCCACCACGAAGTAGCCCTGGAGTCACACTCCTTTGCGGCCGGTGCAGCAGATCCAGCCTTTCCTGGATTCTTCGTATACCTGAATTTCGGAGAAGCCGGCGTTTTCGAAGAGATCGCGATGGCCGTCGACCGTAAGGAGTGTCATGCCTGTTTTCTGCGCGTACTTCTCGACAAGCTTGGCGGTAGCAGAAGAGGCGCCGCGGTAGACCTCCGCGATCAGGACAAACATGCCCCCGGGCTTGAGGCAACGCAGGACTTCCCTCACATCATTGGGGAGGTCGGGCCAAAAAAAGTGGGTCTCGACTGCAGTGACGAGATCGAATGTTTCGCCGGGAAACGGCAGTTGCGATACAGAGCCCTGGAGGACTTCAACGCGGCCTGCCTCGACTGCCCGCGCATTGACGCGAGTGGCGACCGCAACGCTTTCCGCGGAGTGGTCGATGCCGTACACCCTTGCCTCGGGAGCGAGGGCGGCAAGCTTGCCGATGGTTCTACCGCCGCCGCAGCCTACATCAAGGATCGCGGATCCGATCGTGAGATGGGCCAGACCCCAGTCCGTCACCTTGGAGTGACGCGAGTTCATATTGCGCAGAACAAAACGCCCAAACCAGCCTGCGGGCTTGCGACATTGATTGGCGCGGGTGCCAGGAGTACTCATGACTCGCTCAACGTCCACTGAGGCCAGAATACAGCGCATTCCAAGTCGGGAATCCAAAACTCTATGCCCCAAATCTCAACCTGGAGATGTCGGTTCGGCGCGCGGCTGCCCAGCATCATTCCTGTCAAGTTCGTCGCTTCTACCGCTTCTTCTTGGATGAGCCTTTTGCCGGAGCCTTGGCCGCGCTCTTCTTAGCGGACTTCGCCGGAGCCTTGCTCTTGGCGGCAACCTTCTTCGCGCCACCCTTCGCCGCCGGTTTCGCCGCAGCTTTGGGCTTCGCCTTCGCCGCAACCTTCTTCACGGGCTTTTTCGCGACCACCTTCTTTGCAGCAGCCTTCTTCACCGGAGCTTTCGCCGCCTTCTTCGCGACAGCAGCTTTCTTCACCGGCTTCTTCGCTACGACCACCTTCTTGGCCGCAACCTTTGCCGGAGCCTTCGCTACAACCTTCACGGGAGCCGCGGCCTTTACTGCCGCAACCGGCTTCACCGGCGCAGCAGCCCTGGCTGGAGCTGCCGCCTTCTGCTTCGCCGCAACCGCAGGTTCACCCGTCCCCGGAGAACCCGCAACCGCCGCCAGCCCATCCGCTTCTTTGCCGGCGTCCTCTCCCGCTTCGGCCTTCTTGCGGCTCTTCGGCACCTTGGCTTCTTTCTTCGTAGCCCGTGCGCGCCGTAGATGCACGGGCGGAGGTGGCGCAGGCGGCGAGTACGGCTCCAGAAACGCCTTCATCTCCTCCACCGACTCCAACTTCCCATCCATCAGCTCGAAGACCAGCTTCTCCACCAACTCGTCATACCTCGGCACATCCGGAACGATCCGCATCTCCTGCATCAGCAGGTAAGGAATCTTCGTCCGCGCCAGCGGCCACTCCGTATAGAAGCTCTTGAATTTCGCCTGCAGCGCCGCGTTCTTCGTCGAATAAGCAACCCACAGCACCGCTTCCGGCCGCGCGCTCATCAGCATCTTCCATGCCGCCGACGGCGTGGCCGCCTGCTTCGAACTCAACTCCGTCGCAAACTTCTTTCCTTCGCCCTCCAGAGCCTCGATTTCCTTCACAAAGCCCTGCCGCGGAAAGCTTTTCTTCAGAGCCGTCACATCCTTCGCCTGCATCTTCGCCGTCAGCAGGGGAAACTGCGCCGTCGAAGGGTCCGCGATAATTCCACGCATCTGCAACTGCATCTGCGCGTCACGCAGTTTCTCCAACTCCGCCACATTCGCTTTCGAGGAATTCCAAGCCGGCGCCAGAATCTTCATCCAGCCTTCCTGCTCCAGCCCGCGCATGACCCGCAGCGGATCTTCCTCATGCACAATCTCTTCCGCCTCGTACCCGCGATGAAACGCAGACAACGCGGAAATATATCCCTCGGACTTTCCCGTGTCGTACCGCGCCTTGGTCTTCTCTTCCATCTGCCAGCCCAGACGAGCCGCATACCGGGCCGCCCGGATCATCCGCACCGGGTCCTCGATGAAGCCATAGTTGCTCACCAGCCGCAACTCGCGGTTCTCGATGTCCGCTACGCCGTTCAGCGGATCCATCAGCAGCCCATACGAACCCTCGTTCAGCGACAAAGCCATCGCATTCGCCGTAAAGTCACGTCGTCTCAGATCGTCGAGAATCGTCGCCGGCTTCACCACGGGCTTGCCCGGCTTCGGAAAATGGACAGATAGAGTACTGCCAACTTCCATCCGTACGCTGCCTGGAAAACGCACAAACAGCGCCTGAGACGCTTCCGCCTCGCCGGCGATCACGCCGCCAGCTTTCTCCAAATCTTTCTTGAGTTTGAGGGCATTTCCCTGCACCGCTACATCAAGATCTCGCACCGGGGAGCCGCTGGTCAGATCCCGCACCGCGCCCCCCACCAGAAACACCGTCAACCCCTTGGCGCGGGCGATCTCCCGAATTGCTAGAATTGCCTTCTGCTGTGCCTGGGAAAGACGGCTTTCGAGCAGGTAGATATAATCAGCCATACGTTACGCGTTTCTCCATCCGGTGTCTGCCGGATCTCTCCAACCGACCTCAACTCTAAACGAATCAAGCTCTTACGCCGTCATCAAGCACACAACACAAGAGCCCATTCTAGCACGAAATAAAGGGTTTAACCGTCCATTCGCACCTTTTTCGTGACGCGCCATCCCGCGCCGTGCGACAATCGCCGCTTAGTCGTTTTCCCGCGTCAGACGCCCATGTCCAACTCGCGCAAAAAGGTCATCGTCAGGCGATTCTCCGGAGACGCCCTTCCCGGCTATCTCCCCGCAGCCGCCTTCGTTCGCAATAACTCCCTCGACCTGCTCGACCTCAGCGGCCGCATCCTCGCCCTGCCCCTCGCCGATATCAAGACCGTCTGCTACGTCCGCGACTTCAACCTCTCGGATCCCGTCAACCCCGAGCGCCTCGTCCGCCGCGTATTCCTCGCGCGTCCCCGTACCGAAGGCCTCTGGCTCCGCCTCACCTTCCGCTCCGGAGACCTCCTTGAAGGCCTCGCCCCAACCGACCGCTCGCTCATCGACGCCCTGGTCGACGACGCCGGCCTCTTCCTCACCCCACCCGACACCCGCTCCAACACCCAGCGCCTCTACGTTCCCCGCGCCGCCCTCACCGACCTCCACCTCCTCGCCGTCATCACCACGCCGTCGCGCCGCCCCTCCCCGACCGACCGCCCCTCCAAGGAGAGCCTCCAGGACGAACTCTTCCACCTCCCCCTCGACCCCGACTCGCGGCCCAACTAAAGGCAGTTCTTAGTTGTTAGTTGCTGGTTGTTATTGAAAAACGCAACCGTCAACCGGCGTAGCTCGCCTGCCGACTCGCCTTCAACTGACAACCAGCAATTAGCAACCAGCAACCCTGCTTCTCTCAGTGGCCGGAGTGGTAGGGGTGGCCGGCGAGGATGGTGAGGGCGCGGTAGATCTGTTCGGCGAGGACGGCGCGGGCGAGTTCGTGGGGCAGGGTGATGGGGCCGAAGGAGAGGATAAGGCTGGCGCGGGCGCGGGCGGCGGGGGACCATCCGTCCGCGGGGCCGATGGCGAGGACGACGGATTGGGTGCCGGAGTCGCGGAGGCGGCCGAGGTGAGCGGCGAATTCTTCGGAGGAGAGCTGCTTGCCGCGGCTGTCGAGGAGGATGAGGACGCGAGCGGTGCGGGTGGATTGGCGAGCAGACCGATCGAGGGAGGCGAGGAGCGCGGCCTCGGAGGTGTGGGTTTGGGACTCACAGGGGAGGTAGCGCGTGGCTCGCGCGAGATAGCCGGCGGCGAGGGTTGCGGCGGCGTCGGATTTCGCGCGGGCGCGGGTTGGGGAGATTGAGGCGAGGAAGAGTTTCACGGTATGAGGGTATCAAGGTGGTTTTGGGTCGCTCGGATTGAGCTTTGGACTGGGTCTCGGCCTTCGCCTATGGTTAATTGGATTTTGACACCATGAATCATATGGTAAATGTGATGAACGGCTCCGAGCGCGGCAAGATGGCTGAAAATAAATGGGTTATTTGGGCATATACGTGACGAGATGCGGAAATTAGTTTTGGATGTTGGATTGCTCGTAAATGCTGCAAAGCAACAGATATGTATTGTCTCCGCAAACCTGCGGGACTGAAGTGATTCCGGCAATTCGCGGAACGGGCTGGTTGATTGTTACAAGGAGATGTTTAGATGAAAAGGTTTACTTCGATTGGAATGCTTTTGGTGATGCTGCTGGCGTTTAACCTGGCGGCAACGAGTCAGACCAGCAAGGGAATTCTGGCCGGTACTGCCCGCGACACAACCGGAGCGGTCATTCCTGACGCAACCGTGACCATCGTTGGCGAACAGACTGGCGAAACCCGTACGACGGCCACGGGTGCGGATGGTCAGTTCCGAGCGGACTCTCTCAGCCCAGAGGCGTACACGATCAAGGTATCGCATCAAGGTTTCGCCGGTTTCGAGGCACAGCATGTTCAGGTGGCGTCGTCTGCCGTGACGTCGTACAACGTTACCCTTTCTGTGGGTAAGCAGACTGATACAGTGACGGTCGAGGCCGACGAGACAACCGTCAACACTGAGAGCGGGCAACTTTCTCAGACGATCAGCACTTCGGAAATAACGACACTTCCGGTGGTATCGCTCAACCCGTTTGAAGCGGCTGTGACGATCCCGGGTGTACAAAGCGTCAACGGCGCGAACCAGTTCAGCAATGGCCAAAACTCACAGGTCAATGGTGCGCGTCCCCGCTCGAATAACTTCCTGATGGATAGCCAGGAGATCAACGATGTCGGCATCGGCGGCCAGGCCTTCCAGCCGCAGATTGTAGACATGTACGAGGACTTGACCGTCATCACTAGTACTGCCGCGGCAGAGTTCGGTCGTGCAGGCGGCGGGATATTCAACCTGGTCACGAAATCTGGTAGCAACACATTCCATGGCACAGTGTATGACCGCTATTCAGGGTCCGGACTTAACTCCAAGGACGCTGCGATTCGCGGAACGGGCACCTCTAAGGCCCGTTTCGACAGCCACACGATGGGCTTCACGGTAGGTGGTCCGATCTTCAAGGACAAGCTCTTTGTTTTTGGCGGCGGGCAGTGGGCTCGTGTTTATGGTAGGGAATCCATTGCACCAATTCTGGTTCCGGATACTGCCGGCCGTACGACGCTCGCCAGTCTGACGAACGCAACGGCCGTGAGCCAGAATGCGGTCCTCACAAACTACCTGATCAATTACAAGTATCTCTCGACCTACTCGCTTGTAACCACCATTCCCACGTCCAGGATCAACATCGGAGCCCAAGCTGGTTGCGCTACGAACCCATGCTTTGTGGAGGAAGCTTATTTTCAGCGTCCTTTCCCGTCGGAGTCGAATCCCGACACGCAGTGGAGCTATCGCGTTGACTTCAAGCCTTCGGCGAACGACACCATATATGTTCGTTATCTGCACGACCGCAGCAGCTTCTCCCCTGATTTTTTTGCGAATGCCGCGGGTGGGGCACTTGGTCTCGACACTTACCAGGGCGGACCGAGCGAGCTTGGTGCGGGTAGCTGGACTCACGTCTTTACGTCACACGTCGTAAATGAACTTCGTGCCGGCGAGACGCGCATCAGCTTCCTGTTTGCGCCGTTACCCTCCACGCTGGCTACGCCAGCGTACGCGCTGCCTACGCTCAACATCGCAGGCTTCCCGTCGCTCGGAGCCGGCCAGAACTTCCCCCAGGGGCGTTCGGAAGATCTCTACCAGTTACAAGACTCTTTCACCTACACCCATGGCAGCCAGAGCCTGCGCTTCGGCTTTGATGTTGGCCGCCAGCTTGAAAAGGATGTTGTGGCCTTGAATGCAAAGGGCACGGCGACTCTGGCGAATGCTTCGGGCGCCGGCTCGGCGCTGGCCAACTTCCTCTCCGATCAGCTTGGCAGCTCGGGAACGATTACAAAGACAACCGGACCGCTCCGCGTAGATCCGCACGGCTGGCGTTCTGGCTTTTTTGCCCAGGACGACATCAAGATGACCCCGAACTTCACGGTCAATATTGGGGTTCGATATGACTACACGACCGACCCGGAGAACTCGCTCCCCTACCCCGCCATCGATCAATACAATCCGTATCAGTCGATCACTACGGTGTTGAAGGTCAACAACGACTACAACAACATCTCACCTCGAATCGGCTTCGCGTATTCCCCCAACTTTGGCGGCTTCTTCGGCTCCGGCAAGACATCCATTCGCGCTGGCTTTGGTATCTTCTATGACAGCTACTTTTCGAACTTCGTGATCAATGCAGCGCAGAGTGCACCGAACGCCGTGGGTGGCACGCTGCAGCAGACGAGTGCAACGGGTCCGATTTCGATCGCGTCAAATCTCAACAGCTTCACTCCTACTCTTACCGGCACGGCTTCGGTGCAGAGTGTCGACAAGACGCTAAGGAACCCCCAAACCTACCAGTACAACCTGGGCATCGAACAGGAGTTGACGAAGGGAGTGGTACTCGGCATTCGGTATGTCGGCGATCGAGGCGAGAAATTGTTTGCGAACGAGCAATACAACTACCGTGTTGGCACCACGGGACTCCGTTTGAACACGACTCGGGGAGTGATAAATTCACGTGGCAACTACGCCGACTCCAACTACAACAGCATCCAGGCCGATATCACGGCCCGTGTTGGAAGAACGCTGGCCATCCGCGGCAATTATGTCTTCAGCAAGGACCTCGACGACGGATCTGAGATTTTCATCACAGGTGACGTCCAGACGTCTTACACCGCAAACCTGGCACCCGGTGGCCGCCGTCAGGACTACGGTCCGTCGGCCTTCGATCACCGTCATTTCTTCTCGGTCAGCTATAGTTGGATGCCAAGGGGATTCCGTTCGGATAACAGAGGTGCAGACATTCTCTTGAACATCCTCACTCGGAATTTCACGGTTGGCGGCGTCAGCCAGTTGCAGTCGGGGCCGTACGGGACGGTGAATTCTTCAGGTGTGGATCAAAATGGCGACGGTAGCGCCGCAAATGACCGTCCAATCATTGGCAACGCCAGCGCTCCGTTCCAAACGGCCGGCATTGATGGTGCGTTCGTTGGCTTGAAGTCGGGCACGTATTACGACGTCGGTGAGTTGAATACAATTGGTAATGGCCTGATTGTCACTCCAAACCAGGTTCACTTCCTCGTCCCATATGATCCGACGAACAAGTACCTTTCGCAGGTAGTTAGCAGGAACTTCTACCTGAATCCTGGCTCAACGACCCATAACCTGGCGCTCCAGAAGGGTTTCAGTCCAGAGATCAAGCACTTCGAGCGCGGCCAGTTCGTGATCCGCGCAGAAGCGACGAACGTCTTCAACCATAATGATCGTTCTTACCAGGATACGGACGTTCTGGACTTCGGTCCGGCGGCGTTGGTGCCAACAAGCCTGAACACGGACAACCTGGCTCGCGTCGATTCGCAGCGCACTTTGGTTCTGTGGGGTAAGTTCATCTTCTAGCTCAACCTAGTCAAAACGAGAAGGCCGAGCTCATGGGGCTCGGCCTTCCTGTTTGTTGCGTCCGGGTGGATACGTATAGATAGTTTGTGAGTGGCTTGCACGGAGGAAGCGCGGCGAGGCGATTTAGCGGCTAGTCGGCTTGAGCAACGCTGACTTCTTTGCACCCTTGGAAGGAGGTTTCGCTGTTAGAGATTCTTTTTTTGCCGACGTGGTAGATTTCGCCACGGCAGACTTCTTCGCCAGCTTCATTGCTGTTGGGGCCTTTTGAGCAATGAGCTTCTTCGCAGCCTTTTTCGCCGGGGTCTTGGCGGCAGGCGCCTTCTTCGGGGCCTTGGCGCGGGTGGCGGCTATGGCGGATTTTAGTTCGGCGTTGAGGGTGGTTACGCTGATGGTGGTGGCGGACTTGCGCAGGCGCTCGAGACCGTAGAAGGCTCGCTTTTCCGGGGAGAAGACGTGGACGATGAAGTCGACGTAGTCCATGAGGATCCACTCGGCCTGGCGGCGGCCTTCGACGGAGTTGGGCAAGGTGGCGAAGTCGCGTTTGAGGCGGAGTTCGATCTCGTCGGTGATGGCGACGTTCTGGCGCTCGTTGGTGCCGTTGCAGATGAGGAAGTAATCGGTGAGGCCACTCTCGGCGGGGTCGAGGGCGAGAATGCGGATGTCTTCGGCTTTTTTGTCTTCGCAGGCTGCCGCGGCTGCGAGCAGGAGCTGATAGCTTTCGGGTGAGGGCATGAATCTCCTTGAAGCTATATGGTAGCGGGTTGGGGTGTGGGGCGTCTATTTTCGAGGTTCGAGGTTCGAGGTTCGAGGTGCAAGGGATGAGGTTCGAGATGGATGGGCCGCAATTCTTCCGGCAACTCGTCACTTATTTCAGCGGACGGGGTTGCGGGCATCGGTATACTACGTATCACTTGACAATCTTTGGGGGTGAGCTTGATCCGATACAAGAGCGGTTGGATGAGGTGTGTTGTGGCTGGACTGGCCTTGGGATGTGTCGCGTCCCTTGGGTTGGCGCAGGAGACGGCGGCTGCGAAGAAGGATGAGCCGGCGAAGAAGGATGAGAAGTTGGTGGTGACCGGAAGTCCGGTGACGCCGACTCCGGTTCCGCCAGCTGATTCGACGACGAATGGATCGGTGACGGTGGGCGGGCAGGTCATCGCGTATAAGGCGATCGCGGGAACGCTGACGGTGGGGTCTACGGACGCGCAGGATGCGACGTTGGACTTTGAAGGCAAGCTGTTGCCGGATGCGGGTGTAAAGCCGCTAGATAAAGACAAGCCGGAAGAAGCGCAGGCGACGGCGCGGATGTTTTACGTGGCGTACTTCAAGAAGGATGCGTCGGCGGAGCAGAGGCCGGTGACGTTTCTGTATAACGGCGGGCCGGGTTCGGCGACGATGTGGCTGCACATGGGGTCGTTCGGACCGCGTAGGGTTGTGACTCCAGATACCGAGCACCAGGAAGGCGCGCCCTACAAGATTGTCAACAACGATTACAGCCTGCTCGACGTGAGCGACGTGGTGTTCATCGACGCTCCAGGGACCGGGTTCAGCCGCATCTTTGGCAAGGACAAGGAGAAGGCTTTCTGGGGAGTGGATCCGGATGCGCACGCGTTCGACCGGTTCATCCGGCGGTTTCTGACGAAGTACGACCGGTGGAACTCGCCGAAGTACCTGTTCGGCGAGAGCTATGGGACACCGCGTTCGGCGGTGCTGAGCGCCGTGCTGCAGAACGTCGACTTGAATGGGATCATTCTGCTGTCGCAGATTTTGAGCCTCGACAACGCGATCGATCTGCCGAAGTTCAACCCTGGCGTAGACCAGGCGTATGCGCTGGCGCTTCCAACCTTCGCGGCGACTGCGTACTTCCATAAGAAGCTGCCGAGCCAGCCTGCGGCGCTGGAGCCCTTCCTGACCGAGGTAGAACAGTATGCGATGGGCGACTATATGAGCGCACTGTTGCAGGGGAGTGAGCTGTCGGCGGCACGGAAGCAGGTGGTGGCGGAGAAGCTTCATGGGTATACCGGGCTACCCGTTGCTCTGCTGCTGAAGGCGAACTTGCGGATTGACGGCGGGATGTTCGCGAAGGACCTGCAATTGGACGACGACACAACGACGGGGCGGCTGGACGCGCGGTACAAGGGGCCGGATCTCGATCCGCTGAGTGAAGCGGCGGAGCACGATCCGCAGAGCGATGCGATTTCGTCGGCGTATACCGCGGCGATCAACAGCTATTTGCGGAAGGACCTGAAATACGGGGATCAGCAGACATACAAGCCTGGTGCATATTTCGAGGCGGGGTTCACCTGGGACATGCGACACCAAACGCCGAACGGGCCTCCGGCGACCCAGCAGTGGGGCGGGACGAACGTGATGCCGGATCTGGCGTACACGATGAAATCGAACCCGAAGATGAAGGTGATGCTGGCGGGCGGGTACTACGATCTGGCGACGCCTTTTTTTGAGGGGATGTACGAGATGCACCACCTGCCGATTCCGGAGAAGCTTCAGGCGAACATCAGCTACCACTACTACCAGAGCGGCCACATGGTGTACGTGAATGAGGGTGTGCTGAAGCAGTTTCACGCGGACGTGGCAGCGTTTATTCAGGGGACGAACAGCGGGAAGTAATAGCCACAGCACGGTAGATCATAAGCGCTGCGCGGATGACGTCTACTGTTTCGGGACGTTGGCTGTAGCGGCCTGCGTGTCCCAGGCTTTCAGGGCTTCGCTAATCTGTTTCTGAACCTGCTCCATTTGCTCCCTTACTTCGTTGTCCATGATTTCCAACTGTCTCCTTAACTCAGGGTTGTCGGAGTTTGCCCTCGCATCTTCCATCTGCTTTCTGAATTCAGGGCTGTTGAATTTCGCTTGCATGTCCTCCATCTTCTTTTTGAACTCAGGATTGTTGAACTTTGCCTGGGCGTCTTCCATTTGCTTCTTGAATTCAGGGCTGTTGAACTTTGCTTGCGCGTCCTGAATTTGCTTCTTGAATTCTGGGGTGTTGAACTTTGCTTGCGCATCCTGCATCTGCTTCTTGAACTCAGGGCTATTGAACTTTGCTTGCAGGTCTTCCATCTTCTTTTTGAATTCAGGATTGTTGAACTTTGCCTGGGCGTCTTCCATCTGCTTCTTGAATTCTGGACTGTTGAACTTTGCTTGCGCATCCCGCATTTGCTTCTTGAACTCAGGGCTGTTGAACCTTGCCTGCAGGTCCGCCATGCGCTGTTTGAGTTCGGCGTTATTTATTTCGACTTCGCGCTGGCGCAGGTCCGAGTCAACTGTCTTCGCGATCAGGTTGTTCCAGGTCCTTGTGGCGTCGCTGAGTTGTCTCTGGGCATCCTCGATCTGCTTGTCGGTCACTTTGCCCGGAGCATCCGACTTCGCCGACTTTGCCGCCACGTCAGCCCAGGTTTTCGCGGCGTGGTCGAGTTGTTTGCGGGCGTCGTCCATCTGCCGCCTGGCTTCGGGACTGCTGCCGGCAGCCTTCGCCTTTGCCGCGGCAATGCTTCTCCGGGCCTCGGCTCGTTCGGCGGCTGATTGATTTGGGGCAGAGGGCTTGGCCGGAGCCGCCTCATGTGTTTGACTCTCCGGCTGTGCCGCGGCCTCGGGCGTGGGAGTGGGAGAAGGAGCCGCAGTGCCTGTGATGGCTTCGGGCAGCGCCGGGCTCGCCTGCTGTGCCATCGTCGGCGTCACATGGAGGATTGCCGGAGCAGCCACTACTGCGAGCAACATGCCGGCGCCTGCAACCAGCCGAAGGGCTCGCATGCGCATATTTACTGTCGATTTCGTGCCAATGAGATGCATAATACGTTCCTCCAGGATTCCGCCATCAAACATTGCCACTCCTTGCATCTGCGCCCGGATTCCTGGACCGTCCTGCATGGTCCGGGCGAGTCCAACCAGGCATCGTGCATACCCGAGCGGCGATTGCATCTCCCTCGCCGCCAGGGAATCGCATACCATCTCCCGCGTCTGCCGGATGCGCTGCTGCACCGCGGAGGTCGCCGGGTGATAGGCGACGGGGAGAGCGATGATCCGGCACGCAAGGTTTGCGAGGTAGTCGCGCCGTCTCAGATGCGCCAGTTCGTGCAACCATACAGCTTCCAACTCGCGCTGGGAACGGCCTGCGAGAGTTTCCAATCGTGCTCCGAAGTCCTCGGGAAGCAGCAGCGAGGGCTGGAATACGCCGACGACCATCGGGCTGGAAGTCCTCGGCGAGATGAGCACCTCCGGTCGACTGACGCCTAAGCGTTCGCAGCACTGAGCCAGCAGCGCCGACTCCGAAGAGGTGAGCGATGCGGGTCTTGCTCGCGCGACGATTCGCCGGGCTACCCAACAATTGCAAAGCAGCCGCATTGCCATGAACGCCATGATCGCCAGATAGAGTCCCACCAGCCAATGCGTTGTCGAGGAGTCCAATTTCATCTCGCGCATGGACAGCCAGGTGGCGCGCGGCTGCGAGCTGTTGCGGATTGGCGTGACCTGCTCGAAGGCGGGGGCGGCGAGGTCACCTGGCGGCGGAGCTTCGATGCGCATGAGGGCTGCCGCGGCCAGCGTGTCCGAAATGTCTCCGCTTACGGCGCCGGCAGCGGGCACGGGAGCCGGAACGGGTTGGATCGCCACGGCGCCTCGCAGCGTGAGCAGCGGCATCGCCAGCATGAGGGGCAATACGCTGACCCATACCCAATGCTGAACCAGCGGTCCAGGCCGAACGGTGCGCAAGATCAGCCAGGCTCCGGCTGCAAGCAGCGGCACCTGCCAGATTGAGTTCACGAGGTACTCGATCAGGAATCGCTCCATTACGGCTTCTCCTTAGCGTCTTTCTCGGCTGCGGCTACCATCTCACTCAATTTCTCGAGTTCCTTCGGACCGATCTGGCGCGACTCGACCATCGCCAACAACAAAGCTTCGGGCGATCCACCGAACATTCGCATCACCAGGTCCTCAACCGCGCTGCCTGTCGCGCGCTTGCGGTTGACTACGGCGCGATAGCGGAAGGCTCGGCCCTCCTGCACTCGCTTGACCTTGCCCTTGCGCAGCAAGACGTTCAGCATGGTCTGCACTGTTGTGTAGGCGAGCGAGGCCTTGAGCTTCGGCCTGACGTCGTGGACCGTGGATGGTCCGGCCTGCCAGAGCACCTGCATGATTTCGAGTTCCAGCGGTGTCAGATTTTGTTTTGCGTTGCTTCGTGCAATGAGCCCCACGTTCTTTGCTCCTTCTCCTAAATCTTTAGGTATTAGTAATCCTGTGGAGGCGGATTTGTCAAACTAAGGCTTTAGGAGGTGCGGGGCGGCGGCTCTGGTAGCCTAAAGCGCATGATTGCCATTGAGCCGATCACCATGCAGAATGCGGGAGTTTTCAAGGAGACCAGGCTGCGCGCTCTTCAGGACAGTCCCGGCGCGTTTGGTTCGACTTACGCCCGAGAGGCGCAGTTTTCCGATGCCGATTGGGCGCTGCGGATCGAGCGGTGGAATGGAGAGCGGGGCATTGGGTTCCTGGCGATGGACGGCGACAGCGCGTGCGGGATTGCCGGCGCGCTTCTGGAGGACGGGGACGGCACGGTGGCGCAACTGGTGTCGATGTGGACGGCTCCGACGCGCCGCGGGTGTGGTGTCGGGCGATTGCTGGTGGATGGAGTTCAGAGTTGGGCGGCGCGGCGGGGGGTCGTGGTTCTTACTCTCAAGGTCACAT